>DATIMU010000112.1:0-1770 GCA_035475015.1 Acetobacteraceae bacterium | reverse complement strand
GGTCGAGGCGATGCTCGCCGCCGCCGGCGTCTGGCTGGCGAACGGGGCAGCGAGCGCCTGACCAAGGCCGGCGGCGATCTCAGACGCGCAGGAAGCCGACCAGCCGCTCGGTCTCCGCCACGATCGGGTCGGCGATCGCCGCCGCGCGCTCGGCGCCGGCGCGCAGCACGCGGTCGATCGTGGCCGGGTCGGCGAGCAGGCGGCGTGTCTCGTCGGCGATCGGGCTCAACTTCTCGACGAGCAGCGCGGCCAGCGCCTCCTTGAATGCGCCGAAGCCTTTTCCGCCGTGCTCGCGCAGCACGCCGGCGTGGTCGGTGCCGGCGAGGGCGGCGTAGATGCCGACGAGGTTGCGTGCCTCGGCGCGGCCCTCGAGGCCGGCGGGTTCCGAGGGCAGCGGCTCGGGGTCGGTCTTGGCGCGGCGGATCTTGAGCGCGATCGCGTCCGGGTCGTCGTTGAGGTTGATGCGGCTCTGCTCCGAGGGGTCCGATTTCGACATCTTCTTGGTCCCGTCGCGCAGGCTCATCACCCGCGCGGCCGGGCCGAGGATCAGCGGCTCGATGTTGGGGAAGAACTCGACACCGTAGTCGTGGTTGAATTTCTGCGCGATATCGTTGGCGAGTTCGAGGTGCTGGCGCTGGTCGTCGCCCACCGGGACGCGCGTCGCGTGGTAGGCGTGGATGTCGGCGGCCATCAGGTTCGGGTAGACGTACAGCCCGGCCGAGGCGGCCTCCCGATCCTTGCCCGCCTTGTCCTTGAACTGCGTCATGCGGTTGAGCCAGCCGAGCCGGGCAACACAGTTAAAGATCCAGGCAAGCTGGGCGTGGGCGCGCACCGAGGATTGCAGGAACAGGATGTGCCGCTCGGGGTCGATGCCGCAGGCAAGCAGCACGGCCGCCATCTCGCGGGTCTGCTGAGTGAGCGCCGCCGGGTCTTGCCAGGCGGTGATCGCGTGCAGGTCGACTACGCACCACAGGCACTCATGGTCGCGCTGCAACGGCACCCAGTTGCGGATCGCGCCGAGATAGTTGCCGAGCGTGGGAATACCGGAGGGCTGGATGCCCGAGAAGATGCGCTGCATGGATCGGCTCTGATTGCGGAAGGTGGGTTGTCCGGCGGGAGCGGGGGCGGGTCAAGCCTCGGGGCCGGTGCGGGCGGCGGGAGAGTCATCGAGGCCGGCAAGCTCGCGTTCGATCACGACGCTCAGGGGCGGCAATGCGAGTTGCACTGCTTCCCATACCGCACTCGTGGTCACTTCCTCGTAGTCGTGCCGGTAGATATTTCCCGCCCCGGCCATGTTCTTCCAGTGGATCGCGGGATGGCGAGCCTTCATCTCCGCAGGCAACCGCCGAGACGCTTCGGAGATGATTTCGAGGCAGCGTGTGACGGCATAGACCGTTCGAGGATCGGCACTGAACGCCTCGTAGCTGAACCCCTCGGTGAAGCGAACGGCCAGGCCGATGTGATGCTCGATGTCGCGGAGTGCCGCCAGCGCGGAGTCAGAACGCATAGATCGCGTCGGCGGTCGCCGCTGGTCGCACATAGGGCTTGAGTCCGTCGCGGTTTACGACATCGACCGGGCCGTCGAACAATCCGGCGATATAGTCTTTCAAGCCGACGTAATCGAAGAGTGTGATACGCGCTGCCGGGTCCAGCTCGACCATGATGTCGGTGTCGCTGTCGGATCGCTCGTCGCCCCGCGCCCGCGAGCCGAACAGGGCCGCGTGCGCAACGCCGCGGGCGCGCAGCGCTGCCTCGTTCTCCCGCAACCGG
>DATIMU010000111.1:0-7955 GCA_035475015.1 Acetobacteraceae bacterium | reverse complement strand
TTGATCTCGCCGCCGGTGAGCACGCCGATCAGATGAACCTGCCCGCCGATGCGCGTGGACGCGACCGAGCGCGGCAGCGTGCCGGCGCCGCCGACTTCGACGACGTGGTCCACGCCCGCGCCATCGGTCAGGGCGAGAACCCGCTCCTGCCATTCCGGGTGCTGCTTGTAGTTCACCCCCTCGCTCGCGCCGAGATGGCGAGCGCGCGACAGCTTTTCATCGGACGACGACGTGGCGATGACGCGCGCTCCTGCGGCGCGCGCCAGTTGCAGCGCGAAGATCGACACGCCGCCGGTGCCGAGCACCAGCACGCTCTGGCCGCTGACCAGCGGATGCCCGCCGAACAGCGCGTTCCACGCGGTGACCGCGGCGCAAGGCAACGTGGCGCCTTCCTCGAACGACAGATGCGCGGGCAGCTGCACCAGGCCGTTCTGGTCGAACAGCACGTATTCCGCGAGCACGCCATCGATCGCGCCGCCGAGCGCGCTGGCACCGTCGGCGGCGGTGATCGCGCCGCCGATCCAGCTCTGCATGAAGATGCCGGCGACGCGATCACCGGGCTTCACGCGCGTAACGTCGGGGCCGGTCTCCACCACCTCGCCCGCGCCGTCCGACAGCGGCACGAGGTTCTCGGGTGCGGCGCCGCGCGCGTAGCGGCCGCTCGCCACCATCAGGTCGCGATAGTTGAGCGAGGCGGCGCGCATCCGCACCAGCACCTGCCCGCGCGCCGGGCGCGGGGTGTCGCGCTCGGCGAGCATCAGCGTGTCGATGCCGTCTGGTTTGGGGAACCGGTAGAATTTCATCCTATGCTCCATCAGTAGCCGCGTGCCGGATCGAACAGGTTCGGCAGCGTCCGCCCGTCCTGCAGCGCGCGCAGATTGTCGAAGAAGATGTCGAGGCTGAGCGGATTGTAGGTGGCGGGGTCGTCGGCCGAGGTATGCGGGCTCATGACCAGGTTGGGCGTGGTCCAGAGACGATGGCCGGGCGGCACCGGCTCGGGCGTGAACACGTCGAGCACCGCGCCCGACAGATGCCCGGCGTCGAGCAGGTCGCACAGCGCGTCCTGGTCGAGCAGCCCGCCGCGCCCGATGTTCACCAGCCCCGCGCCGCGCGGCAGCAGCGCGAGGCGGCGCCGGTCGATCAGGCCGCGCGTGGCATCAGTGAGCGGGCAGGCGAGGAGCAGGCAATCCGTCGCGGGCAGGATCGTATCGAGATCGGCCGTCGCGATCACCCGTTCGCAATGCGGGTGCGCCCCGCCGGCTGCGGTGCGGACGCCGGTGACGCGCATCCCGAACCGGGCCGCCTGCATCGCCGCCGCGCCGCCCAGCGTGCCGAGGCCGACGATGGTGACGTGCTGTCCCGCCAGCGCGTGGCCCCAGCGTTTCTGCCAGCGGCCGGCGCGCTGCGCGGTCATCATCGCCGGCACCCCGCTGGCCAGCATCAGCACCGCCATGATGGCGAACTCGCCCGCCTTCACCGCGTGCGCGCCCCGGTTGTTGAGCAGCACCGCGCCGCTCGGCAACCAGTCGTAGGGCGCCAGGGTATCGAGCCCGGCGGAGGTGACGAACACCAGCTTTAGCCGCGTGGCGTGGCTCGGCGGCAGTCGCCGGATCGTGTCGACGTCCGAGATCAGCGCCTCGGCCTCGGTCATTGCCCCGGAAAACTCGGCTTCCGTCTCGCCGATGCTGACGTGGTGGCCGGCGCCGATGGCTCCCGCGCGCGCTGCCGCCTCGGCCCATTGAGCGTCGGTGAAGGCGAACAGGTCGTCGGCCGGCGGGTTTTGGATGTGCACGCGCATCTGCTCCCTTCCGCCGCGCCCCGGCGCCTGTCAACCTGCGGCGCGATGCCGCCCATCCTGTTCCGCGACCAGCGCTTCGTGGTGTTCGACAAGCCCGCCGGGTTGCCAGTGCATCCGGGGCCGCGCGGCGGCCCGAGCGTCGAGGATTTTTTCCCTGAGCTGTCCCGCCGACGCGACGGGCCGTGGCTCGCGCACCGCCTCGACGCGGACACGTCGGGCTGCCTCGTCGTCGCGCTGCGCCGCGCGGCCCTGGTGGCGGCCCAGGCCGAATTTGCCGCCGGCCGGGCGCGCAAGACCTACTGGGCGGTGGTGCGTGGCGGCCCCGCGCGGGACGCGGGGACCATCGAGAACCGGCTGCGCAGGATCACCGCGCGCGCCGGCTGGCGCATGGTGGCGGACCCCGGCGGGCAGGTGGCCGCGACCGATTGGCGCGTGCTCGGCCGGGCGGGAGAGATCGCGTGGCTGGAGATGACGCCGCGCACCGGGCGAACGCATCAGGTGCGGGTGCATTGCGCGGCACTCGGCTGCCCCATCCTGGGCGATCCCGTGTACGGTGGTGGCGACGGACGGCTGCACCTGCTCGCCCGTGCCGTCGAGCTCACGCTCGATCCGCCGCTCCGCGCCACGGCACCTCCGCCGTCCCACATGCGCGGTGCGCTCGCGCGATGCGCCTGGCAGGACCGCGAGGTGTGAACCGGTTCACTGCGACACCGGGCGCCACTGCGTAAATCGGCGGCCTCGGCATTCACGCCACGAGAGGGAACCGCATGATCCACCACGTTTCCATCCCCGCGAGCGAGCCCGCCGCCGTCGCCGACGCCCTGGCCGAACTCATGCGGGGGCGGGCCTTTCCGTTTCCCGGTCCGGTACCCGGCGCCTTCATGGCGGTCAGCGGCGACGAGCACGGCACCATGATCGAGGTCTACCCGGAAAATACCGTGCTCCGCCCGGGCACCGGCGAGGAGCACGTCGAAATGGCGACCGGCGCGCCGGCGCGCGGCCACGCATTCCACCTGCTGCTCTCGGTGCCGGCCGACCACGGCACGGTGGAACGGATCGGCCAGCGCATGGGCTGGCGCGCACAGCTTTGCGGCCGCGGCGAGCCCGGCCGCGAGCCGCTGTTCCATGTCATCGAGCTATGGGTAGAGAACCGCCTGATGATCGAGGTCGTCACGCCCGAGATGCTCCCGGCATACGCGAAGCTGATCCAGTTCCCGGTGCTCGAAACGTTCTTCTCGCAATCGCGAGCGGCGTGATACCGGTCGACCACGCCTGGTGAAGTGAGTGAGCAACCCTGGGCGGCCGTTGTCGTGCGCAATGGCCGCCGCCGAGCGATTGGCCGCCCCCTGAGTCGATCGCCATGCGTGGGCTGCCGCGCCATCCCGGTATTTGCGCTCACGCAGTTGAAAGGTCCGTGGCCACACACGGCAACCTTTCAAATGCAACCGATAACCCCCACCGCCGATTATCACCGTGTAACACAACGTTGCAATCCTAGTCGTCGATCTCGACGCCCGCCGGCGGAGAGATGTCCGAACAGCGTGTGGAGACAAAGATGCAAGGATTTCTTCTGAAACTAAGCTGCGGGCTCGCAGGAGCCCTCATCGCGACGGGAACATCAACCCGGGATGCGAGCGCCGCACCCGATAGCGAGCAGCTCGAGTTGCGCGCTCACCCTGACGCATGGGCAGGGCGGATTGATCGCCTGGACGGCAAGGAGGGACGGCCCCTGCACAACGACAGGGTCAAGCTCTCAGAGGTCCTGGACAACGCCGATCGACACACCCCGGATGGGGAGGCGTGCGGTACGGACGACCATCCGAAAAGCGGTTTCTGCTGGAACAAGGGCGACAACCTGAACCAGGAATGGATACCCCAAGGTATTACGGCATCGTGGGATGCGTTCGAAAGCGGAACCTATGACGGGCGCACCGTCGTCGCGGCAAGCTGGTATCTCAAAGGGAAAGACAAAGGCGACCCGGAGAGGGCTAACCGTGTGACGGTTTCGGACCGCGGCAAAAAGAAATACGACTACATCGCGCTGGCCAAGCCAACCGAGGACGGCAAGGACATAGAACCCCTTAGTGGTGTCCACTCTGGCGGGCTCGCCTGGGTTGGCCGCTATCTCTATGTCGCCGACACGGGGCGGGGCCTGCGCGTGTTCGATCTTGCACATATCTGGCGAGCCGACACCGGATCGCACGCTTACAAGGTGGCGAACGGCAGAGTATCCGCGGGCGGATACCGGTACGTACTTCCACAGGTCGGATTCTATGTTCCCCCGAAGGAGGGAAAGGCGTGCGCGAAGGACGGCGTCCCGCCAGTCCACTCGTCGGTATCCGTTGACCGGAAAACGAAAACACTCGTGACGGCCGAGTACTGCGGAGAGAAGGGGAATGGATTGGGGCGGATCGTCCGGTGGCCGCTCGAATCCGACAAGGGAGAACTAACCGGCTTGCTGAAGTCGGCGAACGGCAAGGTTGCATCGCATGATTGGTACCGGACGGACCTGGCCGGGATGCAGGGGGCGGCGACCCACGGCGACGATGTGTGGATGACCGTCAGTACTGGGAAGGAGGCCAAGGGTCAGTGGTACAAGAATAGCCTCGCCGGGGCCAAGACGGGCAGCACTCTGCCCTCGGTGCGCGCATCGACCATGTGCACCCAAGGCCCGGAAGATCTCACCTACAAGTCCAAAGATTCTGTATGGACGCTGACTGAGTTCGCGGACGAGAGGCAGGTATTCCCGATCCAGCAGGCGAGCGGCAAGGACTGCACCCCGCCCGGATGAAAGCGCCCGCCACGCCCTCGGGTCAGCGTCGGCGCGGCGGTCAGCCGATGAGGAACCACGCCCTGAACAGCAGCGTCTCGGGCCAGGTCTGGCGATAGAGGCCCCTGGTCCGGCGCAGCACCCGCATCCGGTCCAGCACGCCGCCGCGCAGCGACGCCGCGACTGCCTGGACCTGCTCGCGGGAGGCATCCGAGAGCAGGTGCGGCTGCTCGGCGAGGGCGACGACCTGCTGGCGGAACACGTTCATGAACACGCCCGGGCCCCGGCGTAGCGCGCCCAGCGCGCGCCAGGGCATCGAGGGCGGCGCGCCGACGAGATTGCTCCCGTGCTGACGGTACAGCACCGAGGGCTTCTCGTCGGCCAGCACCCGCCCGCCGGCGGCGGCCACGAGAAGATAGCTCCACCAGTCATGATACGATCCCGGCGGCGGCCGGCTGCGCGAGACCAGCGTGGCGGCGGCGCGGTTCAGCATCAAGGTGCAGCCGGTGGCGATGTTCTGCGTCAGGGCAGCCGGGAACCCCGGAGCGCGCCGCAACCGGCAGGAGATGCCGATGCGCGCCAATGCCTCGTCGACGAAGACCTGCCGCGCGCAATAGAGCGCGGGCGTCTCGACCGGCGCCATGCCGAGTGCCCGGGCGCCACGGGCCAGCTTGTCCGACAGCCACACATCATCCTGATCGGCGAAGGCGAAGGCATCGAAGCCCTCGGCGGCGGCGTGCAGCACGCGCAGGAAGCTCGGGGTCGGGCCGATTCGTGTCCCTCCGTCGACCTGCACCGAGCGCCCTTGCCCTGGCCCCGCCGCGAACGCCCGCAGCAGCCCCGGCGTGCCGTCCGTCGAGCCGTCGTCGCGCCAGAAAAGCACCCAGTCGCGATGGGTCTGCGCGGCGAGGCTGTCGAGCTGCTCGGCCAGAAACCGCTCGCCATTGTATGTGGATAGCAGGATCGCGACCCGCGCGCCGCCTGACCGGTCGGTGACCATGTCGGATCAGTCTAAGCCCTGCCGCCGAGGATTTCGTCGATCGTGCGGGACAGGCTGGCTTGCCAGTCCGGCAGGCGCACGCCGAACGTCGCGGCCAGCTTGGTGCAGTCCAGCCGCGAATCCGTCGGGCGCCGCGTCGGGGTGGGCCAGTCGGCGGTGGCGATCGGCTCCACCACGGGGGCCGCCACGCCATGCCGCGCCGCGTTGGCGAAGATCGCCTCGGCGAACCCGTGCCAGGTGGTCCAGCCGGCCCCGGCGGCGTGGAAGATGCCGCCATGCTCGTCCCGCCAGCCCGTCCGCCGCAGCCGCGCCGCGATCGCGATGATGCCCTCGGCGAGGTCGGACGCCCTGGTCGGGCAGCCCCGCTGATCGGCGACCACGCGCAACCGATCGGTGCGCCGCGCCGCGTTCAGCATGGTGAGGACGAAGTTCTTGCCTTCCGGCGCATAGACCCAGGAGGTCCGCAGCACGATCGCGCGCGCGCCGGAAGCCAGCACCGCCTGCTCGCCCGCCAGTTTGCTGACGCCATAGACGCCCAGCGGCGAGGTTGGATCGGCCTCCGAATAGGGTGAGCCCTTGCTGCCGTCGAACACGAAGTCGGTCGACACATGGACGATCGGGACGCTGGCCGCCGCCGCCAGGGCGGCCAGCCGGGCGGGTCCGTCGCGATTGGCGCGATAGGCCGCCGCCTCGTCCGTCTCGGCGGCGTCGACGGCGGTGTAGGCCGCCGCGTTCACCACCAATGACGGGGCGCGATCCCGCATCACCGCGTCGAGGCTGTCGGGGCGATCGAAGTCGAATTCCGGACGGCCGACGCGCGTCGCCGCCACGCCGGCGGCCCGCGCCGCCGCGTCGAGCGCGCGAGCGAGCTGGCCGCCGCCGCCGGTAATCAGGATGGGCGCCTCGGCCACGCTCAGACCTCGAACCAGGCGGGGCATTCGGACAATCGGGGCAGCACCCGGTCCTTGTCCGAGAGCAGGGCCTCGTCGGAGCGCACCGGCCAGGGCAGATCGAGGTCCGGGTCATCCCACACCACCCCTCGCTCGGCCGGCCGGTCATAGGGGGCGGTGACCTTGTAGACCACCTCGGTCTCGGGCTCGATCGTGCAGAAGCCGTGCAGGAAGCCCGGCGGCACCCAGAGCTGTGCCCAATTCTCCGCGCTCAGCACGGCGGCGACGTGGCGGCCGTAGCTCGGCGAGCCGCGCCGCACGTCCACCGCCACGTCCCAGATCGCGCCGCGCACCACGCGCACCAGCTTGCCCTGGGCGTTCGGGCCGACCTGCAGGTGCAGCCCGCGGATCACGCCGCGCGGCACCGAGCGGCTGTGATTGTCCTGCACGAAGCCGGGGCCGATCCCGAGCTCGGCGAACGGGGCGGCGCTCCACGTCTCGGAGAAGAAGCCGCGCGGGTCGGCATGGCGGGCCGGCTCCACCAGGATCACGTCGGGAATGGCAAGGCGCTCCGCCTTCATGCGTGCTCCCCCTCGGCGAGTTCCAGCAGCACACGGCCCAGCTCGGTCTTGCCGAGGCTCCTCGCGTGATCCGCCAGCCGGGCTGCGTCGATGTAGCCCATGCGGAACGCCACCTCCTCCGGGCAGCCGACCAGCATCCCGGTGCGGGACTGCACGGTCTGCACGAAGGTCGCGGATTGCAGCAGGCTGTCGGGCGTGCCGGCGTCGAGCCAGGCGCAGCCGCGCGACAGCCGCTCGACGTGCAGGGTGCCTTCGTCGAGATAGAGCCGGTTGAGGTCGGTGATCTCCAGCTCGCCGCGCGCCGAGGGGCGGATCTCGCGCGCCAGGTCGGAGACCCGCTGGTCGTAGAAATACAGCCCGGTCACGGCCCAGTTGGAGCGCGGCGCCGCCGGCTTCTCCACGATCTCCGCCGCCCGCCCGGCGTCATCGAACGCCACCACGCCGTAGCGCTCGGGGTCGCGCACCTGGTAGGCGAACACCGTCGCGCCGACCGCGCGCTCGGCCGCCCCCTGCAGCAGCGCGGATAGGTGATCGCCGTGGATCAGGTTGTCGCCGAGCGCCAGCGCGCAGGGTTCTCCGCCGATCCAGTCGCGCCCGATCAGGAAGGCTTGCGCGATGCCCTCGGGCCGGGGCTGCTCGGCGTAGGCGAGACGCACGCCGAAGCGCGACCCGTCGGCCAGCAGCCGGCGGAACTGCGGCAGATCTTCCGGCGTGGAGATCACCAGCAGGTCGCGGATGCCGGCCAGCATGAGGGTGGAGAGCGGATAGTAGATCATCGGCTTGTCGTAGATCGGCAGCAGCTGCTTCGATGCCACCAGGGTCATCGGATGCAGCCGCGTGCCGGAACCGCCGGCGAGCAGGATGCCCTTCATGCCGCGCTCCCCAACCGCTGCCCCGCGTAGCGTGCCGCCCGCAC
>DATIMU010000110.1:0-9326 GCA_035475015.1 Acetobacteraceae bacterium | reverse complement strand
TCGGCGGCAAGCAGATCCGCCGCGGCGACAAGGTGGTGCTGTGGTACATCTCGGGCAACCGCGACGAGGACGCGATCAAGTCGCCGAACGAGTTCATCGTCGACCGCACCCGCCCGCGCGAGCATCTGTCGTTCGGTTTCGGCATCCACCGTTGCGTCGGCAACCGGCTGGCCGAGCTGCAGCTCAAGATTCTCTGGGAGGAGCTGCTGCCGCGCCATCCGGTCGTGGAGGTGACGGGCGAGCCGAAATACGTCTACTCGAACTTCATCCACGGCATCAAATCGTTGCCGGCGCGCATTCCGGGATAGCGCGCGATCGGCTGGGGACCGGACCCGCCGCAGCACCGCGAGCCGTGGCCCGGCCGTCGTCGCGAGCCGCTCTTGCGCAGCGTTGCCGTCATTGCGGGCGAAGCGCGGCAATCCATCGTGCCGCCAAGCGGGCGGCCGCCCGTCCAGGGGCCCGATGGATCGCCACGCGGGCTGCGCCCGCTCGCGATGACGTTGAAGACAGATTTCCGCCCTATGCCGCCGTGGGTGGGGCGGAAATCGTTTCGCCGTCTTGCGGCGGCGGGGCGGGGACGGCTTGGCCGGTCAGTCCGGCGCCAGTCGCGGCACGGCGGGGAGGCCGTTGAGGATCAGGTTCACGGCGAAGGCGGCGGCGGCCTCGAGGTCGATGGGATCGCGCGCCAGCATCTTCTCGCCGATCTCGCGGGCGACGCCGATGGTGGCGGCGGCGAGGTAGGCGGTGTCGACGCGGGGCGACAGGCCGCGCTGCAGCACCAGCGCGATCGAGGACTCCACCTCGTCGTACACCGCGTTGTGCGCCGGGGTCTGGAAGCGCACCCGCGCGCGGCGCTCCGAAAGCGGGCGACCGGGACGCCACGGGCGCTGGTCGTCGATGATGAACTGGAAATAGGCGCGGACGATGCCGTTGAGGTAGCTCTCGAAATCCGCCGCCTGCTCGCGGTGCGCGCGCAAGATGGGCCGCAGCCGCAGCGCGGCATCGGTGGCGATCGCCTTGGCGACCTCCTCCTTGGAGCGGTAATAGTTATAGAAAGTGCCCGAGGCGAGGCCGGTGCGCCGGATGATGTCGCGCACGCTGGCCGCCTCGTAGCCGAGCTCGGCGAAGACCTCGCGCGCCGCCGCGAGGATCGCCCCGCGATTTTGCGATTTGGTCTGCTCTCGCTTGCCGTTCGTCTGGGTCTCGGGCGCCGGTCCCCCTGGCTCGGAGGTCTCGCTGTCCTGCGCCGGCAGCGGCCCCTGCAGCATGTCATGGGGCAGCATGTCATTGGGCAGCATGTCGTTCGACACCGGCGGCTAGCCGCCCTGGCCTCGCGCGCCGTCGCGGATGAGCTGCTTCAGCAGCGACCGCGCGACGGAAAGCGTTTGGGTGCCGCCATGCTGGGTGATCTTCTGGCCGAAATCCGGGTGCCAGACGGTAATCACGCCATGCCGGTCCGCGGTATAGCGGCCACTATGCCGCGTGCCGCCGATCTGGACGCTGATCTCGACGCCCTCGTTCTCCATCGAACCCCGCTCCCTGGCACTCGCGGGCCGCCAAACGGCGCGGCGTTCGCGATCAGGGAGCACGCTAATCCAGTTTGTTCCCGAGTGGAATTCGCCGCCTGCCGCGCTGCGTGCCGCCGGATCAGATCTGCGCCGACTGCACCGCCTCCTCGAGTTCCTGGAAGGTCGGCATGTGCTGGTTGGGCGCCATCTTGCGGCCGGTCTCGACGCTGACCTGCGGCGCGTTGCCGTGCAGATGCGCGACCAGCACCGCGCGGATCACCTCGTAGTATTTCGACTCCTCCTCCACCACGGCCTTGAGGCGGGAGGCGAACGGGCCGGCCATGCCGTAGGCGAGCAGCACGCCGAGGAACGTGCCGACCAGCGCGCCGCCGATCATCTGACCGAGCACCGCCGGCGGCTGGTCGATATGCGCCATCGTCTTGATGACGCCGAGCACGGCCGCGACGATGCCAAGTGCGGGCAGGGCATCGGCCATCGTCTGCAAAGCGTGCGAGCTGTGCAGTTCCTCGTGCAAGGTCTTCTTCAGCTCGCGCGCCAGCACGTCCTCGATCTGGTTGGGGTCGTCCGCGTTCATCCCGACCATCCGCAGATAATCGCAGATGATCGACGAGGCGTGATGGTTGGACAGGACCTTGGGGAATTTCTGGAAAGCGCTGCTCTCCGTCGGCTTCTCGATGTGCGGCTCGAGCGCCATGTTGCCCTTGGTGCTGGCCAGGCGGACCAGCAGGAACAGCAGACTGAGCAGATCCACGTAGTCGGCCTTCTTGAAGGCGGCGCCCTTCATGATCTTGCCGAAGCCGCCCAGCGTGTGCTTGACGTCGTGCATACTGTTCGACATCACGAACGTGCCGAGTGCCGCGCCGCCGATGGTCAGCAGCTCGAACGGCATCGCCTCGATCAGCGGCTCCAGGCTGCCGCCCGAGGCGATGTAGCTGCCGAACACGCAGGCAAGCAGAAACCCCAATCCGCCGATCGTCAGCATGGGCGCGGCATCATGGCGATGACGGGGACACCGTCGGCGGTGCCGCTCCGCCCACGCTCTTGGCGGCGGCCCGCAGCACGACGATGGCGATGCGCCGGTTGGCGGCGGCCGTGGGGTCCTTCGGCAGCAGCGGGTCGCGATCGGCGTTGCCCGTCACGCTGCGCACCCGTCCCTCCGGCAGCCCGGACTCCAGCAGCAACCGGCGCGTCGCGTTCGCCCGCTCGGTCGACAGCTCCCAGTTCGACTTGTCGGTGCCCCGATACGGCGTCGCGTCGGTATGGCCGGCGATCGAGATGCTTTCGCTGAGCCGCATCAACACCGGCGCCACCTTCTGCAGCAGCAATCGGGCCCGCTCGTTCGGCGCCGCCGAGCCGGTGGTGAACATCGGGCTGCGATCCTCATCGAGGATCTGGATGCGCAGCCCTTCCGGCGTCATGTCGATGGCGAGCTGGCGTGTCAGATCCGCCAGCGCGGGATCGGCGCGCACCGCCTCGCGGATCTGTTGCGCCGCCTGCTCCAGCTTCTGGCCTTCCCGCTTTTCCTCCTCGGCGCGCAGCTCGGCATCCGAGAGGGCGCTGACGAGTTCGTCCTTGCGTTCTGCCGGCGCGGGCTGCGAGGTGGGACCCGGGGTCGTGGCCGGGCCGGAGGTGCCGGTCGCCGCCGGGCTGGCCGACACGTCGCCGCCGTTGCCTGGGGCCGGCGCGTCCTGCTCGTCGTCGCGCTGCGACTTCTCCTTCGGCGTCGGCTTGCGGAACGTCACCGTGGTCGCGGGCGTGTCGCTGTCGTCCTCGTCGGCCTCCATCGGCACCGGCGTCTTGCCGACCGTGACCAAGGCCGCGCCGCGATCGGAGACCATCGCGCCCTTGTCGAAGGCGGTGTGGCCGCCGAACGGCTGGCCGGTGCCCGAGGAGTTGTGGCTGAGCACGCTGGTCGGGCTGAAATAGTCCGCCAGCCCCTTGCGCTGCTCCTCGGTGGTGGCGTTGAGCAGCCACATCAGCAGGAAGAACGCCATCATCGCTGTGACGAAATCCGCGTAGGCGACCTTCCAGGCGCCACCGTGATGGCCGCCCTCGATCACCTCCTCCTTTCGGATGATGATGGTCGGTCGCTTGTTGCCTCTTCCGTCGTCCCTTGCCATCGGACCCGAGCCGTTGCGTATCGGCGTAGAGTGACGCGTGAGGCTTAACCCGCCCCTAATCGGCAGCGCGTCATGGCCGGGGCAGCAGGACGGTCGACGGGGAGGCCGGGCGGCCGGTCACGCGATAGACCCGGAACCGCTCGATCTCCTGCCCGTCGCGCACCCGGCTGGCGTGGCCGATTTCGCGTAGCTCGGCCCACGGCGCCCGGTCCACGTTGGCGTCCCGGCGCGTGCTGCGCACCAGCAGCCCGGCGCTGCCGGCGAGCTCGGCCTCGGGAAGATCGAACAAGCGCCAGCGCTCCTCCGCGCCGATCGCCGCGAGGTCGGGCGGCACGGTTCGCGCGAGCTCGGCGGCAACGCCGTAATCGTCGGCGGCGACGAAGCGGGCGCCCTGCTCCCGCGCGATCGCCGCGACCTCTCCGGCGAGCGTCGGCCAGCCGGCCAGCCGCAGCGCGGTCGGGTCGAGGCGCGGGGGCAGCGGCACCAGGCCGATAGCCGCCTGGACATACACCACGGCGGTGATCGCCACCCCGAGCGCCACGGCGGGGAGGCGCAGGCGCTGCCAGAACCGCCCCGTGAGGCCGCCGCCGGCCAGGGCGGCGGCAGGATAAAGGATGGCCGGCCAGTTGCCCTGCACCCGGTCACCCAGCGCGTGCTGCAGGAACACCAGCAACGGCGGCACGGTGAGTGCCGCGAGCAAGGTCCAGGCCGGATCGCGGCCGCGCCAGGCACGATGCACCGCCGTCACGACCCCGCCGGCGAGAATGACAAAAATCAGCGGCGTGGCGAGCCCGATCTGGCCGCCGATCAGCTCGCCGAGGAACTGCAGCGCTCGTGCCGGGTTCCAGGCGCCGGTGCGGCCGCCTTGCCGGGCGAAGCTCACCCAGTCGTGCGAGGCGTTCCAGACCACGACCGGCACGAAAATCGTGGCGGCGATCAGGCCGGCCAGCCAGGGATAGGGGGTGCGCAGCCAGCCACGCGCAGCCGGCACGATCAGCAGCCAGATCAGCACGCCGAGGCCAAGGAACACGGCGGTATATTTGCTGTCGAGCGCCAGGCCGGTGAACAAGCCCACCGCCAGCAGCCACATGCCAGGCCCGCCGCTTGCCGATCGGGCAAGCGCCCACAGCGCAACCGTCCAGAAGAACAGCAGCGGCGTGTCGGGCGTCATCGTCACGGCGCCGACACCCAGCAGCAGGGTGGCGTTGAGCAGCGCGGCGGCGAGACCGGCGCGGCGGCCGGGAAATAGCCGCTCCCCGGCATCGGCCAGCAGCACCGATCCGAGCGCGATGGCGAGCGGCCCGAGCAGGCGGACGCCGAACGCCCCGTCCCCGGCGAGCCAGGTTCCCACCCTGATCCACAGCGCAACCATCGGCGGGTGGTCGAGATAGCCGGGCGCCAGCGCGCGCGACCAGACCCAGTAATACGCCTCGTCCGGCGACAGCGGCATCGCGGCGGCGACCGCCAGGCGGATCAGTGTCAGCGCGGCGAGGGCGGCGAACCACGCCCCCGCCTCGCGAGACCTCACCGCGCCCGCCAGACCAGCGTCGCCGAGACCGCGTAATTCCACACCACGCCGATCACCGCCCCCATCGCGCCTGCCAAGGTCCAAGCGGTGTGGGCCTGGTACAGCACTCGGGCGATGCCGACATTGGCGACCGCGCCGATGCCGCAGACCAGCATGAACAGCACGAAGCCACGCCACAGATCCTGTCCGCGCAGGCGCTGGTCGCGATAGGTGATCTGGTTGTTAAGCTGGAAGTTGAACGCCATCGCCACCACGGTCGCGACGATCTGGGAGGCCGCAAAACGGTCCCCCAACGCTTGCCCGGCCGTCAGCACCGCGAGATGCACCAGCACGCCGAGCGCGCCGACGGCGGCGAAGGAGAGGAAGCGCAGCGGCACGAACCCGCCGAGCAGCTTGTCCACCAGCAGGGCGCCGAATTGCGCCAGCACCAGCACGTCGAGCTTGCTCTCCCCAGCCGCCCGCTCGCGGAACTGGCAAGGGATTTCGACCACCCGCAGCGTCCGGGGCGCGCTGAGCACCAGGTCGAGAAGGATCTTGAACCCTTTCGCGGTCAGTCGGGGGGTAAGGTCCTCGAACAGCTCCCGCCGCAGCATGAAGAAGCCGCTCATCGGGTCGGTGAGCCGGACCGGCATGATACGCTGTGCCAGCCGAATGCCGAGATCGGAGAGCGCGTGCCGCCAGCGCGACGACAGCCCCGAGGCATCGCCACCCTCGACATGGCGGCTGCCCACCGCGAGATCGAACCGGCCGGCACGCAGCGCTTCCAGCATGTCGGGCAGCCGGGCCTCGTCGTGCTGCAGGTCGCCGTCCATCACGGCCACGAATTCGGCGGAGGAGGACAGCGCCCCCTCGATCACCGCCGAGGCGAGGCCGCGACGGCCGACGCGGCGGATGCAGCGGACGCGCGGATCGGAGGCGGCGATCCGGCGGGCTTCCGCCGCCGTGCGATCCGGGCTGTCGTCGTCGACGAACACGACCTCCCAGCGCAGGCCGCGCAGCGCGGCGGCGAGCTTCTCCACCAGCGGGGCGACATTGGCCCGCTCGTTGAAGCAGGGCACGACGACGGTGAGCTCGGCCGTCGTGGCGCGGGCGGTCACGGGCGGCATCTCGACGAGGGTAGCGGTCAGGGCCATTCGCATCCGATCGCCCGCCGGGGGACAGGAGCTTGTCGGGGGCGACCGGGGGATAGCGCAGACCGGACGCGCCTCAAAGCCTCCCTCCCCCTCCCGTGCTTGCGGGAGAGGGAGGGGTCAGAGCGGCACGCCAGCGAGGCTGCGGCTGGTGCGGATGGTCTGCAGGGTCTGCACCCGGCTCACCGTCGCCATTCCCGTCAGCCTCTGCGTGAGCTGGTTCTCGTGGGCGGTGTCGCGGGCGACCAGCTTCAGCAGGAAATCGCCGCCGCCGCGGATCATGTGGCACTCCCGCACCTCCGGCCAGGCGGCGACCTGCTGCTCGAAGGCCGAGAGCACCGTCTCCTTCTGGCTGTCGAGCCCGACCACGGCGAAGAAGACGATCTCCCAGCCGAGCTTCTGCGGGTCGCTGTCGGCGTGGTAGCCACGGATCACCCCGGCCTCCTCCAACCGGCGCACCCGGCGCAGGCAGGGCGGCGCGGAGATGCCGGCGCGGCGGGCGAGCTCGACATTCGTCATGCGTCCGTCGGCCTGCAGCTCCATCAGGATGCGACGATCGATGGCGTCCAGCAGGGATGGCTCGGGGATCTGAGGCTTCATGCGGCGGGAACGGCCAGGCGGCCGGCCTGTGCTGTTTCCAGGGAGGGCGGTGTCGCGAAATAATATTGCACGCTGCCCGGCCCGCAAGGGCGAAAGCTGCGTTTCCTTGTCTGGCGGTCAGGGCGCCCGATATGGTCCCCAACGTCAAGAACCGGAAACCATCCTTCCCATGCCTGAAACCCATCGCACCCGCGTTCTCATCATCGGCGCGGGCCCCGCCGGCTACACCGCCGCGATCTACGCCGCCCGCGCCAGCCTTGGCCCGGTGCTCGTGGCCGGCCTGCAGCCGGGCGGGCAGCTGACGATCACCACGGACGTGGAGAACTACCCGGGCTTCGCCGAGGTGATCCAGGGGCCGTGGCTGATGGAGCAGATGGAGGCGCAGGCCGTGCATGTCGGCACGCGCGTGGTCCACGACCTGATTACCGAGGTGGACTTTTCGGCCGCGCCGTTCCGCTGCGTCGCCGACTCGGGCGATGTCTACCTGGCCGACTCGGTCATCGTCGCGACCGGCGCCCAGGCGCGCTGGCTGGGGCTGCCATCGGAGAAGGCGTTCTCCGGCGCCGGGGTCTCGGCCTGCGCCACCTGCGACGGGTTCTTCTTTCGCGGCAAGGAGGTGGCGGTGGTCGGCGGCGGCAACACCGCGGTCGAGGAGGCGCTGTATCTCACCAACCACGCCACCAAGGTGACGCTGATCCATCGCCGCGACCGTCTGCGGGCCGAGCAGATCCTGCAGGACCGGCTGTTCCGCAACCCGAAGATCTCGGTGATCTGGGACAGCGCGGTCGAGGAGGTGCTCGGGCGGCACGACCCGAAGGCCGTCACCGGCGTACGGCTCAGGAATGTTCGCACGGGTGCCACGAGCGAAATCGGCACCGACGGGCTGTTCGTCGCGATCGGCCACGACCCGGCGACCGCGCTGTTCCGTGGCCAGGTCGATCTCGACGGTCAGGGCTATGTCCTGATCGCCCCCTGGTCGACGGCGACGTCGCGGCCCGGCGTATTCGCCGCCGGGGACGTGGCGGACGCCAAGTTCCGTCAGGCCGTCACCGCCGCCGGCATGGGCTGCATGGCCGCGCTGGAGGCGGAGAAATACCTGGCCGAGCACGCCGCCGACCCGACCGAGCGGGCCTCGGCCGGCGAGATGCCCCTGGTCGGCGCCTGGAACTGAACCGGCGCCTGGACTGATTGGGCGCTTTCCGCGCCACTGCCGCGCCCTGAAACGCCGATGTCTCGCCGGCGCCGTCAGTAAGTGGTTGCATCGACAACCGGGAAGCCGAAAACTGTGCGGCTGAGAAAACGGCGTGGCGGATCGGGCTGCGAGTCGGTCCCCGAAGGTCGTTCGAGCGACTCCGCGCGGCGGGGCAGTAAGGGCAGGTTTCATACGATCCGCTCGGCGGCGGCACCCGGCGCGACCACGCGCCGACCCGTTCGGCCGAGTCGGCACGGGAGTGGCTGGGCATGGACTGGGACAAGCTGCGCGTCTTTCACGCGGTGGCCGAGGCGGGGAGCTTCACCCATGCCGGCGACACGCTCAACCTGAGCCAGTCGGCCGTATCGCGACAGATCTCGGCACTCGAGGAGTCGCTGCAGGTTCCGCTGTTCCATCGCCACGCGCGCGGGCTGATCCTGACCGAGCAGGGCGAGCAGCTCAACCGGACGGTGCGGGAGGTGTTCGCCAAGCTGGCGATGACCGAGGCGCTGCTCACCGAGAGCAAGGAAAAGCCCGCCGGGCGGCTGAAAGTGACCACGACGGTTGGTTTCGGCGCCAGTTGGCTGGCGCCACGCCTGCAAGGTTTCCTCGAAGCCTATCCGGATGTGTCGATCACGTTGCTGCTGGATGACACCGACCTCGACCTGGCGATGCGGGAGGCGGATGTGGCGATCCGGATGCACCCGCCGAAGCAGCCCGATCTCGTGCAGCGGCACCTGCTGACGATGGAATGGGTGGTCTGTGCCTCGCCCGACTACCTGAAGAAGCATGGCGTGCCGCAGCGCGCCGAGGACCTCGACGCGCATCGGCTGATCCTGTTCGGCGACTACCGTGTCCCGGTCGAGGACATCAACTGGCTGGCCGAGGTCGGCCGCCGGCCGGGCAATCCGCGTCGCGCGCTGCTCGATGTAAACAGCATCCAGGCGATGCTGCTGTCCATCAAATCCGGGCTCGGCATCGGCGCGCTGCCCGACTACATGGTCACCGAGGAAGAGGGGCTGGTCCGCCTGCTGTCGGACCTGAAATCGCCCAAGGTGGACGTGTATTTCGTCTACCCCGAGGAACTGCGGAACTCGAAGCGCGTGGCGGTGTTCCGCGACTTCCTGCTCGCCCGCCTCGCCGAGCTGCAATAGGCCGGGCTGCCCGGCGCCCGCCACGGGTCATGCAGCGGAGACATGGCGGCGTCCGGCTTTTGCTGCTGGCAGG
>DATIMU010000109.1:0-3455 GCA_035475015.1 Acetobacteraceae bacterium | reverse complement strand
GTCGCCGGATCGCGCGGGTGGACCGAGGCGGGGAAACCGAATGTCGAGGGCAGGCCCGCCTCGATGCTCTCCCAGTGCCGGCCGCCATCGTCGCTGCGATACATGCCGCAATGGTTCTGCTGGTAGAGGCGATCCTCCATCCCCGGCGCCATCACGAGGCAATGCACGCACTGGCCGAACTCGGGGTAGTTCTCCCCGGCCGGCAGGAAGTCGGCCCTGGTCCCCCGGTTGCGCGGCTCCCAGGTCGCGCCGCCATCGGCGGTGTGGAACACACCGGCGGCGGAGATCGCGACCCAGATTTTTCGTTCGTCGGTGGGATGCGGCACCAGCGAATGCAGGATTAGCCCGGCGCCGCCCGGCTGCCAGTCCGGCCGCGTGGGGTGGTCGCGCAATCCGGCGACGTGATGCCAGGAGCCGCCGGCATCGTCGCTGCGGAACAGGCCGGCCGGCTCGACGCCGGCGTACAGGCTGCCGCCCGCCGATGCGACGCTCCAGACGGATTTGATCGGCTGCTCGCCCGCCGGATAGGCCAGCCCCTCGCTCGAATGCGTCCAGGTCGCGCCGAGATCGGCGGATTTCCAGATTGCCGGGCCGAACCATTCATTGCCGCCGCCGCCATAGATCGTGCCGGTTACCGGGTCCGCGACGACGTGGTTCATCGGCCAGGTCTCGCAGAACGGCCCGCGCAACGCCCAGGACCGTCGGTCCGAATCCCCCTCCAGGATGAACGCGCCCTTCCGGGTACCGACGAGAATGAGGAGCTTCTTGGCCATCCGGCCTCCATTCGCCTGAGAATGACGGGTCGATGGGGATTGCCCGATGCGGGAAGATCCCGCCGAGGCGCACCGGGTCTGGACAATTAGGTTGGTATCAACTGTATGGAGCGGATGTCAAACCGGGAAGCGCCGTCGTACGCAACCACCATCGAGGTCCGCGACACCTGCTTCTGTCTGCATGTGCGACGCGCGGCGCGGGCGGTGGCGCGACGCTATGATGAGGCCTTGCGCCCGCTCGGCCTGTCCAACGGTCAGTTCTCGCTGCTGATGTCGCTCAATCGGCCGGAGCCGGCGAGCATCGGCGCGGTTTCCGCCCTGCTCGGCATGGATCGCACGACGCTGACCGCCAACCTCAAGCCGCTCGAACGCCGTGGCCTGGTGACGGTGGCGGTGGACGCGGCGGACCGGCGCGGCCGCCGCATGACACTAACCACGGCAGGCCGCGCGCTGCTCGCCGCCGCCATCCCGCTCTGGGAGCGGACGCAGGCGGAAACCGAGCGCCTGATCGCCGGCGCCGACCCAGCCGGCCTTCGCGCCGATCTGCGGGCGCTGTCCTGACCGAACAGCAGCGCAACTGATTCGTGGACATTGCCGGGGCTTGCTGGCACCAATTTGGGCCGGCAGTGCCGGACGATCGCGACCAATTGATTGGAACGAGGCATTTGAACGCGCGCCTTGCCGTGGACCATCTGCGTCTGGCCCGGGCCGAGGGGGTTGGGCCGGTCACCTATCGGCGGTTGCTGCAACGCTATGGCTCGCCCGCGGCGGCGCTCGACGCCCTGCCGCAGCTGGCGCGAGCCGGCGGGCGGCGAGGGGCGCCGGCGGTGCCGAGCGTCGGGCGAGCGGAGCGGGAAATCGCCGCGCTGGAGCGGATCGGCGCGCGGATGCTGGTGCTGGATCAGCCGGACTACCCGCCCCTGCTGGCGCTGATCGAGGACGCGCCGCCGGTGATGGCCCTGCTTGGCAACGTGGACGCGCTCTCGATGCGGGCCGTGGCAATCGTCGGCGGCCGGAACGCCTCGGCAAACGGCAAGCGCATGGCGGAGGGGCTGGCGCGCGAGCTAGCGGCGGCGGGTTTTTCCATAGTGTCCGGCCTGGCGCGCGGCGTGGACGCGGCGGCGCATCGCGGCGCGCTGCAGGCCGGGCGGACCGTCGCGGCGATCGCGGGCGGCCTGGACCATCCCTATCCGCCGGAGAATGCCGGGCTCCAGGCCGAGATCACCGCCGGCGGCGCGGTGGTGGCCGAGGCGCCGCTCGGCACCGCCCCTCAGGCACGGCATTTTCCTCGGCGCAACCGCATCATCGCCGGGCTGGCGCTCGGGGTGGTCGTGGTGGAGGCGGCCCCCCGCTCGGGTAGCCTCATCACCGCGCGGATGGCACAGGAATACGGGCGGGAGCTGTTCGCCGTGCCGGGCTCGCCGCTCGATCCACGCTGCCGGGGCTCCAACGACCTGATCCGCCAAGGCGCGCAACTCACGGAAACCCTCGCGGACGTGCTCGACAACCTGCCCGACCATCCGCTGCGCCAAGGGCTGAGCCGCGCGCCGCTGTTCGCGCGCGGCCCGCCGCCCGGCCCGGACGAGCCGCCGCCGCAGGCGGTCGAGCCGCCCGAAAGACCCCGCGACATGCCAGCCGTGCGCACCCATGTGCTTGACCTGCTCGGCCCTTCGCCAACCTCGGTTGACGATCTGATCCGTGGCTGCCAGTTCTCTCCCGCCGCCGTGATGGCGACGCTGCTGGAACTGGAACTCGCCGGCCGCGTCGAGACCCTTCCCGGGAACCGCGTCACCCTCGTCGCCGATCACGGACAGTAGCGCCCCAAAGGATAAAATGTCGGACGTCGTCGTCGTCGAATCCCCCGCCAAAGCCAAGACCATCAACAAGTACCTCGGTGGCGGCTACACGGTTCTCGCCAGCTTCGGGCATGTCCGCGACCTGCCGCCGAAGGACGGGTCTGTGCGCCCGGAGCAGAATTTCGCGATGGACTGGGAGGCCGACGAGCGCGGCACCCGCCAGGTCGCGGCCATCATCAAGGCCCTGAAGGGCGCCAGTACCCTTTATCTGGCGACCGACCCGGACCGCGAGGGCGAGGCGATCTCCTGGCACGTCCGCGCCATGCTGGAGGACAAGCACGCGCTGAAAGGCGTGAAAGTCGAGCGGATCACCTTCAACGAGATCACCCGCAGCGCGATCCGCGCGGCGATGGCGCACCCACGCGACCTCGACCAGCCGCTGATCGAGGCCTATCTCGCCCGCCGCGCCCTGGATTACCTGGTCGGCTTCACCCTCTCGCCCGTGCTGTGGCGCAAGCTGCCGGGCAGCCGCAGCGCGGGGCGGGTGCAGTCGGTCGCACTCCGCCTCATCTGCGAGCGCGAAGCTGAGATCGAAGCGTTCCGACCGCGCGAGTACTGGACCGTCGAGGCGCTGTTCACCACGCCCGGCGGCGCGCCGTTCACCGCCCGGCTGACCCATCTCGACGGCAAGCGGCTCGACCAGTTCGACCTCAACACCGAGGCGCTGGCGCTGCGGGCCCGCGCGGCGGTCGAGGCCGGCTCGTTCACCGTCGGCTCGGTCGAGCGGAAGCGGGTCAAGCGCAACCCGCCGCCGCCCTTCACCACCTCCACCCTGCAGCAGGAGGCGTCGCGAAAACTCGGCTTCGGCGCGCAGCAGACCATGCGC
>DATIMU010000108.1:0-11318 GCA_035475015.1 Acetobacteraceae bacterium | reverse complement strand
GTTCGACAATTTTCGCGTCGTGCCACCCGGCACCGGCATCTGCCATCAGGTGAACCTGGAATATCTCGCCCAGGCGGTGTGGACCTCGCAGAACGGCGGCAAGACCTTCGCCTATCCCGACACGCTGTACGGCACCGACAGCCACACCACGATGGTCAACGGCTTGGGCGTGCTCGGCTGGGGCGTCGGCGGCATCGAGGCGGAGGCGGCGATGCTTGGTCAGCCGATCGCCATGCTGATCCCCGACGTGATCGGTTTTCGTCTCACCGGCCGGCTGCCCGAGGGCGCGACCGCGACCGACCTCGTGCTGACGGTCACGCAGATGCTGCGGCGCAAGGGCGTGGTGGGCAAATTCGTCGAATTCTTCGGCGCCGGGCTCGACACGCTGCCGCTCGCCGATCGCGCGACCATCGGCAACATGGCGCCGGAATATGGCGCCACCTGCGGCTTCTTCCCGGTCGACAAGATCACGCTGGACTACATGAAGATGTCGGGCCGCGACGAGCACCGCATCGCGCTGGTGGAAGCCTACTGCAAGGCTCAGGGCATGTGGCGCGATACCAACACGCCCGATCCAGTGTTCACCGACACGCTGGAGCTCGACCTCTCCACGGTGCAGCCGAGCCTCGCCGGGCCGAAGCGGCCACAGGACAAGGTGCTGCTGAAGGACGCCTCCACGGCGTTCCGCGCCGAGCTCACCAAGAGCCTCGGCGTGCCCGCCAACGACGTCGACACCAAGGTCAAAGTCGCTGGCAAGAACTACCAGATTACCCACGGCGACGTGGTGATCGCCGCCATCACCTCCTGTACCAACACGTCGAACCCGTCCGTGCTCGTCGCTGCGGGCCTGGTCGCGCGCAAGGCGCGGGCCAAGGGGCTCCACCCGAAGCCGTGGGTAAAAACGTCGCTGGCGCCTGGATCGCAGGTGGTGACGGAGTATCTCGACAAATCCGGTCTGACCGCCGATCTCGACGCGCTCGGGTTCAACCTGGTGGGCTATGGCTGCACCACCTGCATCGGCAATTCCGGCCCGCTCGAAGACGCCATCGCCGACGCGATCGAGGACAACAACCTGGTCGGCGTCTCGGTGCTGTCGGGCAACCGCAACTTCGAGGGCCGCGTGCATCCCAACGTGCGCGCCAACTATCTCGCGAGCCCGCCGCTGGTGGTGGCCTACGCACTGCTCGGCACGATGAATGAGGACATCACCACCGCCTCGCTCGGCACCGGCACGGACGGCAAACCGGTCTACCTCCGCGACCTGTGGCCGACCAACAAGGAGATCGCCGATACGGTCGCCGCCAATCTCTCTCGCGCGCAGTTCCTGCATCGCTACGGCGAGGTGTTCAAGGGGCCGAAGCAGTGGCAGGCGATCCAGGTCGACAGCGGCAGCAAGACCTACGCCTGGTCGGACAACTCCACCTATGTGAAGAACCCGCCCTATTTCGACGGCATCACGATGGAGCCGAAGCCGGTCACCGACATCACGGGCGCGCGCATCCTCGCGGTGCTCGGCGACAGCATCACCACCGATCACATCAGCCCCGCCGGCTCGATCCGCAAGGCGTCCCCGGCGGGCGACTACTTCATGGAGCGCCAGGTCCAGCAGAAGGACTTCAACAGTTACGGCGCGCGGCGCGGCAACCATGAGGTGATGATGCGGGGGACGTTCGCGAACATCCGAATCCGCAACGAGATGACGCCCGGCGTCGAGGGCGGCGTCACGAAGCACCTGCCGTCCGGCCAGCAGATGCCGATCTATGACGCGGCGATGCGCTACCAGCGCGAGGGCGTGCCGCTGGTCATCATCGGCGGCAAGGAATACGGCACCGGCTCGTCGCGCGACTGGGCGGCGAAGGGCACGCTGCTGCTCGGCGTGCGCGCGGTGATCGTCGAAAGCTTCGAGCGCATCCACCGCTCCAACCTGGTTGGCATGGGCGTGCTGCCGCTCACCTTCAAGAACGGCATGGACCGCAAGAGCATCGGGATTACTGGCGAGGAGACGCTCGACATCGCCGGGCTCGACAAGCTGACCCCGGGGATGGAGCTGACGCTGGTGATCCACCGGCCGGACGGGAAGGTGGAGAACGTGCCCGTGACTTGCCGCATCGATACGATCGACGAGGTTTCATACTACCGGCACGGCGGCATCTTACAGTACGTGCTGCGCGGGATGGCGAAGGCCGCCTGACACCGATCCGCGACCCCTCACCCAACCCTCTCCCGCAAGGGGAGAGGGCTTTCTTCTCCCTCTCCCCTTGCGGGAGAGGGCCGGGGTGAGGGGTGGGCCGCCCGCGCTGCTCCGCCGCGCCGAGCACGACCTCTCGCGCCGCCAGTTCGGCCTCGATCTCCGCGCGCTCAACCTCCTCGAAGGCTTGCGCGCCGCCTTGTCCGTCGCCGTGCTGGTGGCGGCCAACGAGTGGCTGCACTGGCCGCCGATGATGGAGGCGGCACTCGCCGCCTGGCTCACCTGCCTGTGCGACCAGGGCGGCCCGATCCGCAGGCGGCTGCCCCCGGTGCTGATGTTCACCGCCGCCGGCGCCGTCCTCACGGCGGCGGTCGGGCTGGCGCGCGGCGGTGGCCTGCCGGTGGCGGTGCCGCTGGCCGGGATCGGCCTGTTCGCCCTCTCCTTCGTCCGCATCTACGGCCAGCAGCCGATGGTGGTCGGCAATTTGCTGGGCGTCGTGCTCGTGCTCTCGCTCGACCGCCCGCTGCCCGATCTCGCCACCGCGCTCACGCTGGCGGGCGCGTTCGTCGGCGGCGGGCTGTGGGCGACCTTGCTGACCATGCTGGTCTGGCGGCTCCACCCCTATCTTCCGGCGCGGCGCGCGGTCTCGGCCGTCTACCTGGCACTGGCGGCGGACGCGCAGGATCTGCGTGGACGGCTGCGCCACATAAGGCCGCATTCGCGGGTCTGGGAGGAGCACGCGCGGGCCCACCGCCGCGCCGTGCGCGAGGCGATCGAGCTGGCTCGCGCGGCGGTGCTCGACACGCTGCGGCTGCGCGGCGCTCCGGCGACACGCGGTGCGCACGCGCTGATCCGGCTGGAGATCGCCGACCAGGTGTTCAACGCGCTGATCGCACTGAGCGAGGAGTTGGAGAACGACCCCACGCACGACCGCGCCGCGTCCGACCGGCTGCTACGTCGGCTGCGCGCGGTGCTGGTCGTGCTCGGCCGCGCCATCCAGACCGACGAGACGAAGGCCAACCGACAGATCGAGCGCTCGCTCGCGGCGATGACAGGCGACCTCGCCGCACTCCCGCCGGAGGCGACGCCACGCCGGATCGGCACGGTGATCGTCGAGCGGCTGCGCATGGCGCTCACCTTGAACGTGCCGGCCAACTATCATCCCGGCACCAACGAGGCCGGCGCCCGCATTCCGTTGCGCGAGCGCGTGCTCGGGCCGCTGCGCGCCAATCTGAACTGGCAGTCGGTTGCGCTCCGTCACGCATTGCGCGCCGGCGTCGTCGCCGCCCCCGCCATCGCGATCACGGTGATCTGGTACGGCCCGTACGAGCACTGGCTGACGATCACGCTGGTGCTGACCTTGCAGCCGTATTTCGCAACGACCATCACGCGCGCGCTGGAGCGTGTCGGGGGCACCATGCTGGGCGGTCTCGTCGCGGCGCTCCTGGCGCTGGTCTGCACCACGCCGATCGCCATCGCCGTCGCGATGTTTCCGCTGGCGACGATCGCGCTGGCAGTGCGGCAGGTCAGCTACGGGCTGTTCATGACGGTCATCACGCCCATCGTCGTGCTGCTGTCCGAGATCGGCCGGCCGGGGACGAGCGAGTGGGTGCTGGCCGGGATGCGCGCGCTGTTCACCGCGATCGGCGGGCTGCTCGCGCTGGGCGGCGCGTTCCTGCTGTGGCCGAGCTGGGAGCCGGCGCGCCTGCCGGCCGAGATCCGCGCCGCCGTCGCGGCGCACGCCGTCTATGCGCGGGCCACCTTCTCCTTCCTGCTGGGCAAGATCGGTGAGGCGGCGTTCCACGAGGCGCGCGGCGCGGCGGGTGTCGCGAGCAACAACCTGGAGGCCTCGCTGTCGCGCGTGCTGCAGGAGCCGCGCCACATCTCGCCGGACGAGCTCGAAGCGGCGATGGTGATCGATGCCGCCTTGCGCCGGATGGCCGGCCGGCTGTCGGTGATGCAGCTCGACCCGACGCTCGCCGCCAGCCTGCCGGCCGCCGATCTCGGGCGCTGGCGTGACTGGATCGGGGCCGCGCTGCAGGCGGTCGCCGATCGCGGAGCCCTGACCGAGCCGCGACCCGCCGCTCCCCCGGGGCCGGTGGGAAATTCCCTGGCACGCGCCGCGCGGCAAGTGGAGCTGATGGCCGGAGCGATGCAACGCCTGCCGCGCTGAGCCGTCGCGCGACTTCGCGGTGGTTCCCGGACAACCAAATCCGCCCGGGGCACTTTGATCCGCATGGCGGAATCCAAGGTTGCTCACGGTTCCGAGACGCAGGCCATCCGGCGGGCGCCGACGCCCTCGGGGCGGAGCCAGCGCGGGCTCGATTGGCTCAACTTCTTCGTCGCCGATGTCGAGACGGCGTTCGGCCCGTTCGTCTCCGTCTACCTGGCGCAGAATGGTTGGGGGCAAGGCACGATCGGCACGGTGCTGACGCTCAACAGCGCCGTGGCGCTCGCCGTGCAGACCCCGGCGGGCGCCCTGGTGGACTGGACGCGCCGCAAGCGCCTGGTGGTCACCGCGTGCCTCGCCCTGATCGCCGGCGGCTCCCTGCTCATCGGCTTCTTCCCGATCTACCTCCCGGTGATGGCAGGCGAGTTCATGCACGGCGTCACCGGCGGCGCGATGCGGACCGCGCTGGCGGCGATCGGACTCGGCCTGGTCGGGCACCGCGCCTACCACACGCGGGTCGGGCGCAATCACCGCTATATGTCGTTCGGCAACGCGGCGACCGCCGCCGGCATGGGGGCGCTGGGGTATCTCGTCTCGCCGGGCGCGCCATTCCTGGCGGCGGCCGGGCTATGCGTGCCGGCCTTCGTCGCGCTGTCGCTGATCGACGGCGGCGAGATCGACTACGCCCGCGCGCGCGGCGCCGCCGGGCGCAAGGAGCCGGGCGCGGCGCGCTGGCATGAACTCGCCCGCAACCGGCCGCTGCTGACCTTCGCGGGCTGCCTCTTCCTGTTCCAGTTCGCCAACGCCTCGATGCTGCCGCTGGCCAGCGAGCGGCTGGCGGCGGATTACCAGCACGTCTCCGAGCTCGTGACGGCGGCACTCGTGGTCGTGCCGCAACTGGTCACCGCGCTGATCGCCGCGTGGATCGCCCGCAAGGCGGACGAGCGAGGGCGGAAATGGCTGCTGCTCGCGGCCTTCCTCGCCCTGCTCGCGCGCGCCGTGCTGTTCGCGCTGGCGTTCAGCCCGTGGTTCCTGGTCGCGGTGCAGGTGCTGGGCGGGCTGACGGCGGCGGTGATCGGCATCCTGGCGCCGCTGATCGTGGCCGACCTCACGAAGCGCACCGGGCGCTACAATTTCTCCCTGGGCGCGGTCTCGATGATCGCCGGCATCGGCGCCACGGTCAGCACCACCGCGATGGGGATGCTCGCCCAACATCTCGGTTTCACGGCGGGCTTCATCGGCCTGGCGCTGGTGGCCGCGATCGGCCTGGGCGCGGTTTGGCTGCTGATGCCCGAGACGGTGCACGCGGCGCGCGAGGGGGACTGAGGCGGACGGCGCTCAGCTTCCGGCGCGGATCGCCTTGAGTTCGTCCATCAGGGCTTGGCCGTGCCGGGAGTCGGGCAACGCGGCCTCGTTCTCCTCGAAGAATACCACGTCCGCGTCGAGCAGCGATTTCCGGCGCAGGCCTGGGTCCATCGTCAGCTCGCGCATCTGCCGGTCAGCGTAGCGGAAGCGGTTGTGATCCCAGTAGAACCAGTAGGTGATCTCCGGCGGGCAGGCCAGCGCCTCGAGCGTGTTGTTGATCCCCATGAGAAAGCTGCCGCCAATCTCGGTGATCTTCACCGGCTTGCAGCCGCCCGGCGGCTCGGCGGACTGGAAGCTCAGCTCCGGGACCGGGAAGTGCCTGTCGGGGTGCGGCAGGTTCAAGATGTCGAGCAGGTCGCGGTCCGTGGCGTCCGGGTTGTAGGAAACCTTCCAGGTGAAGGTGAAGGGCATCAGCGGCGGCGAGGCGTGCTGCGCGTCCACCGCGGCGATGACGTCCTGGGTCGCGAGGGCCGCCGCCAGCTTGTTCCAGTGGATGCCGCCGCGCGGGAACATGTCGATGCCGTACTTCTCGCGGGCAGCCGCCAGCGGCGACGCGCCATCCACAAAGCGCACTCCGTGACGGGTCAGCGCGTCGTCCCACACCTTGAGCTTGCTGCCCTTGTCCGCGAAGCCCGCAGGACATTTGTAGCCGTCGGGAATGAATTGCGGGTACTGCGCCACCTTGGACGGCGTGATGACATAGACGAACGGCTTGCCGAGCGCCTGCACCCCATCCTGCAGCGTGCGGATGCGCGCGGCCCAGTCCTCCGCCTTGGTCCGGAAGGTGGCGGAGTCGCGCGCGCAGTACTCGTCGAGATAGGTCATCTCGAGCAGCTCGCTGTGCTTGCCCACCACCACCCGGTCGGAGCCCGCGGTGCCGAGCAGCGTGTAGTAGATCTGGTTCTTCCAGTGGATCGCCGGCTTGAACAGCGGCGAGAGCACGCCGACCGCCCGCGAGATCGACTGCTGGTAATGGCCGTTGAGCACGGAATGCAGCGAGAACGTGTCGGAGGCGTCCCCCACCACGCCGGCGATGGTGTTCTTGGTGCGAAACCGCATGGCGGGGATCAGCTCGCCGAGCGTGGTGTTCCAGCTCAGGTAGAACCACGGGATGATGAGCAGCACCGCGCCGATGGTGACCGGAAGATGCGAGATATTGAGCCAGCGCCGCATGACGATCAGAACCGGAAATAGAGGAACGGCTTGAAGGGGTCGGCCACCGCCTTGCCCACCGCGAGGACGAACAGGAGCGCGATCGCGGTCTCGATGACGACGGTGCGCCCCGGGGTCGCGAAGGCCGCGCGCCGCAGCCGCTCGAAGCCGGGCATTCGCGGCAGGGCGCAGATGACGGCCGCGGTTATCAACGCCGCCGTGACGTCGTGCGTCACGAACTGCCCGGCGGCACGGCCCACCAGGCCGGGCTGCAGCATGGCGGAGAAGAATGCGCCGGCCTGATCGAGCGTCCTCGCCCGGAAGATCGTCCAGCCCACCACCACGACCGCGAAGGTGAACAGGTTGGCGACCACTCGCGGCATCCGCTCCAGCGTGCGCAGCAGGAACAGCTTGTCGAGCACCAGGAACAGGCCGTTATAGGCACCCCAGATGATGTACGGCCACGCCGCGCCGTGCCACAGGCCGGAGGCGAGGAAGCAGATCCACAGGTTGAGGTAGCGTCGCGCCACGGTGACGCGATTGCCGCCGAGCGGGATGTAGAGATAGTCGCGTATCCAGGTCGCCAGCGAGATGTGCCAGCGGCGCCAGAACTCGGTCATGCTGCACGACAGGTACGGCATGTTGAAGTTCTCGCGCAGCCGGAAGCCGAGCATCCGCGCGATGCCGATCGCCATGTCGGAGTAGCCGGAGAAGTCGAAATAGATCTGGAAGGTGAACAGCACGACACCGAGCCAGGCCTCGTGGAAGCCGATCAGGTGCGGATCGGCCGCGAAGATGCGGTCGGCGCCGAGGCCGACGGTGTCGGCGATGATGACCTTCTTCACCACGCCGAGCATGAAGCGCACGAAGCCCTTCGAGATGTCGTCCCAGCGGGCCGCCGGCAGGGTCGCGAGTTGCGATTCGAGCTCGTGGTACTTGATGATCGGCCCGGCGAGCAGCTTGGGGAAGAAGAACACGAATAGCAGGTAGGTCTGGAAGTTGGGCGCCGGGCGGCTCACGCGGCGGTGGATGTCGACGATGTAGGTGATCTTCTCGAACACGATGAACGAGACGCCGATCGGCAGGATGATGGCGGGGACCGACAGCGGCGCGGCCGACAGCCCGTGCAGCACGTCGTTCAGGTTCTCGATGAGGAAGCGGGTGTATTTGTAGTGGAACAGGATGCCGAGGTTGGCGAGCACGCCGATGGCGAGCAGCAGATGCGCCTGCCGCGAGCCCTGCGGCACCTTCGCGATGCGCCGGCCGAGCAGGTAGTCGAGCGCCGCCGAGGCGAGCACGATCGGGACGAAGAGCGGCTCGCTCCAGAAATAGAACAGCAGGCTGCCGCCGAGGATGACGAACAGCCGCATCCGCGCGCGCTGTTCGCCGAGCAGGTAGATCAGATAGAACGTCGGGAAGAAGATGAAGAGGAACAGCGGCTCGTAGAACAGCATCCGCGGTGTCTACAAGCGTGAGTGTCGGTCGGGCAAGACGCCTTCTACGCGGATTGCAGGGCGGCCAATTCGCGTATTTTGCGGGCCATCGCGGCGACCCCGTTGCCCCGATTGGTCGACAGCGCCTCCAGCAAGCCAAGCTCGCGGAGGAACACCGGGTCGGTGGCGACGATCTCCTCCGGCGCGCGCCCGGAATAGACCCGCAGCAGCAACGCGATCAGCCCCGAGACGATGGCCGCGTCCGAGATGCCGGCGAGGAACAGCTTGCCGTTGCGCTGGGTGCCCTCCATCCACACCCGGCTCTGGCAGCCGGGCACCCGGTGGGCATCGTTCATCCAAGGCTCCGGGAAGGGCGGCAGCTTGCGGCCGAGCTCGATGATGAACTGGTAGCGGTCCATCCAGTCATCGAACACCTCCAGCTCATCCCCGATCGCCGCGATGGCATCGGCGGCGGTGGGTTCCTCGGGGACGACGAAGGGATCGGGCATCAGGGGGATGTGCGGGGTCGAATCCGACAGGTCAACCCCGCCGTCGGCCGGGATACGGCGATCCGGCGCGGCGCGGCGCGCCTGGCGTCGTGGGTTGGCGATGCCAGGCCGTCATTGCGAGCGCAGCGCGGCAATCCATCTGCCCCGAGGCGGGCGGTCTCGCGTATGCGAGCGCGATGGATCGCCGGGCTGCGCCGTGGCATCGCCGCGTCGTTGCGCTGCGGTTTGTAGGGCGGACTTCAGTCCGCCTTCTTGTGACGTCGCGCGGGGAAGTAAATTGACGGCGGAAGGGCGGGTCGCGTCGCGTGGTGTCGCCGGCGCGCAGACTCTCGACACTGTCGCGCAGTCAGACGAGACACAAGAAAAAGGCGGCGGGACGTGTCCCGCCGCCTTTCCGGCCGAGGCCGGGGATCGCGATTACCAGGTCAGCTGCGCGCCGAGCATGATGCCCGAGGAGGTGACCTTGTTGTGCAGGCAGGCCGAGGTCGCGGTCGCGTTGATTGCGCTGCAGCCGGTGGTGTTCGCGGCACTGGCCGCATAGGACTGCTGGCCGGTGAGGAAGTCGTAGCCGTTCTCCGCGCGCTCGCCCCAGATGTAGGTCAGGTTGAGCGCGAAGCCGGGGGCGACCGAGTAGGTGGCGCCGGCCGCGAAGCCGGTCTCACGCATCTGGCCGACGCTCGCCAACCTGCCGGTCGCGGTGCCGTCCGGGTTGAACGCCGGGCCCGAGTTGCCCGCCGAGTAGTACTGGTAGAAATGCGCGCCGACGACGAGCGGCCCGTAGGTGTAGGAACCGCCGGCCTCCCAGGCCACGCCGTCCGAGCCGCCCTTGGGCGCGAGCGTCCAGGAGTTGAAGTTCTGCCGGCCGCCCATCGCCATGGCGCCGAGGGTCAGGCCGCCATAAGTGACCTGCGCGCCGCCGGCGCCGACGCTCAGCCCGTCAACCTGGCTGTGCGCGGCAACCATATGGTCCGCGACCTGCCCGCTGCCGACGTAGTTGACATAGGCCGCGAAGCCGACCGGGCCGAACAGGCCGCGATAGCGGGCGGCGACGTCGACGGTGTTGCGGCGGCGGGTGTAGTCGCCGGTGGTCGTGGAGGAGAGCGCGGCGCAACCGGCGCCGGCGACCGACGGGCCGGTGCCAATGAAGGTGCTGGGGAAGGGGGCCGCCGAGTTGCAGCCCTGGCCAACCGCGGCGCCCTGGACGTCCGCGAGGCTCGGCTCATAGGCCACGCCGAAATCAAAGCCCGCGAAGGCCGGCGACAGATACATCACCTTCTGCGTGGTGTACATCTGGCCGCTATCGGCGAACGGCCAGTACATCCAGAGCTGCCCCGGCAGATACGCCGCCATGCTGCCGTTCCAGCCGCCGTCGCCGAAGTTCTCGTTGTTGCCCACCATGAACAAGCCGCTCGGCCCGTCGGTCGCGCCGAAGCGGATCATGCCGAGCTGATCGGTTCCGGCGTAGCCCCAGGCGCGCCGCACGTAGAGCCGGCCCTGCGCCGCCGTGTTCTTCGACTGCGACGAATAGATGCCGCCGCCCGTGGGATAGTCGCCGTCCTGGCGGATTTCGACGCCAGCGCCGTATTTCAGGCCGTTCGCCGCGATGCCGTCGAAGCCCGGATAGAGGCGGAAGTAGCTGTACATGCCGTAATTGGCCAGCTTGTTGGTCTGCGGATTGCCCGCCTGCACCGCGACGTTCTGCCCCACCCCGCTGGGCTTGAAGCCCATCGCGGTGGCCTGCGCGGCGGTGCCGAAGAACGCCGGCAGCACCGTGGTGCCAGGGCCATTCACGACGCCCTGGATGAAGGGAACCTCGGAGGCCGTCCCGGTCGCTGGATTGTAGTTGTAGGTGCCGTTGGCGTTCCCGGCGTTGAGAATGCCGCCCTGGCTGTAGACGCGGCCGTTCAGGCGGACCACCAGGGTGCCGGGCGCCTGGACCGGGCCGGTCGCGGTGCCGCCGAAGGCGCTGACGGTAGACTGCCCCGAATCGTCGGCTTGCTGCGCGTACGCGGCGCCATAGCCCGTGGTCACGCCGAGTGCCGCCACGGTGGCCAGCAGGAGCTTACGCATCTATTCCTCCTCATATCACCGGGGCGAGCCCGGCGGGACGTTTGCAGGCCCCGCCCCGTTGACCCACCGGGCACGTCGCCAATTCGGCGAACGCGCCCCCCACGGGCGGGGAGCAGCCAGACCTGAAACGGAGTATTGCGAGGACGCTCACGATCCCGCAACAGCCAGGACGGGTTCGGCGCGGCATTTCCGAAACACTGTGGCATCGTGGCCACAAGTCGATTCCGAGCGCAGAACCCTCACCCCAACCCTCTCCCGAAAGCGCGGGAGAGGGGGACGAAGGCCTTGGGGAGAGAGGGTTGGGTGAGGGGGCGGCCGGGCGCTACAACGGCGCCATGCCTGACACGAACGACAGCGCCATTCCCGACAATCTCCGCCATGTGCGCGACCGCATCGCGAACGCCGCCATCCGGGCGGGGCGGCGGCCCGAG
>DATIMU010000107.1:0-2401 GCA_035475015.1 Acetobacteraceae bacterium | reverse complement strand
CCCGAGCTCGCGCAGACGGTAGAGCTGGTAGAGACCCGAGATGCCCGCGCCGATGACGATGGCGTCGTAGTCCAGATCCGGCGCCACTCCGGCTTGGGTCTGGGCTTCGTGAGAGACTGCCATCGGCCAAGGCTCCTGCATCCAGTGTGGAGCCGGACATATAAGGCAGATGGTATGGCGACGCTACCCGCTGGTAGGGTGACGATCTCGCGATTTACCAAAACCACGCGCAATCTTGGTGGAATCCTCCCCTACGCCGTCGCCGCACCGTCCACCGGCAGCGCGATGCCGGAGACATAGGAGGCCTCGTCGGACAGCAGGAACAGGGCCGCGTTGGCGACCTCGTCAGGCTTGGCGGCGCGGCCGAACGGGACCGTCTTGACCGCCTGCCGGACCACCATCTCCGGTACCTGGTTGCTGGTGCTCGGCTGGTCGGGGCGGGCGACGAAGGTGCGCAGCATCGGCGTGTCGGTCATGCCAGGGCAGACCGCGTTCACCCGGATGTGATCGGGGGCGAGGCGCTTGGCCAGCGAGCGCACGAAGCCCACCACGCCGAATTTCGCCATCGAGTAGACCGGGCTGTACGCCGAGCCCGCGAGCCCGGCGATCGAGGCGGTGAACAGCAGGGCGCCGCCACCCCGCGCGCGCATATGCGGGATCGCCGCCTCGGTCGTCACCAGCACGCTGCGCAGGTTGAGGTCCATCGCCAGCTCGTACTGTGCCATGTCGACGCCCTCGACGGCCGCCGGGCCGGGATGACCGACATGGTTCCAGACGAAATCAAGTCCGCCGAACGCCTCGACGGTGCGCGCCACCACCTCGCGCGCGAACTCGTCGCGGCGCAGGTCACCGGCGATCACCACGACCTTTCGGTGATCGGCGCGCAGCCGCCCGGCGAGCGCCTCGGCCTTGGCGCCGTCGAGATCCACGATCGCGACCGATGCCCCTTCCTTGGTGAAGCGCGTCACCCCCGCCCGGCCCATGCCGGAGCCGCCCGCCGTCACAATGCCGATCTTGCCTTCGAGCCGCATGGTCTTCCCCCCGCCCGCTCCCGTTTCACATCCGCGATACGCCAGCTTCGATGCTGCGCCGCACAAGCGTTTTGCCCATCGCATTCCGCGGTGCGCGGGGCATGATAGGCGAAGCATGATGCGGCTGGCGACAAGCCGCGAGGCAAAAGGGAGACGGACAATGGCACGAGTCGCATTGGTCACGGGTGGCACGCGAGGCATCGGGGCGGCGATCAGCCGCGCGCTTCATGCGCAGGGCCGCACGGTGGTCGCCAACTACGCCGGCAACGACGCGGCGGCGCAGGCTTTCGCCGCCGAGACCGGCATCAAGGTCTACAAGTTCGACGTCTCGAATTTCGCCGCCTGCCAGGACGCGGTGAAGCACATCACCGCTGAGATCGGCCCGATCGAGATCGTGGTGAACAATGCCGGCATCACGCGCGACGGCACGCTCGCGAAGATGGACCGCGAGATGTGGGACGCGGTGCTCGATACCAATCTCGGCTCCTGCTACAATCTCTGCAAGCTCACCTTCGATGCGATGCGCGCGCAGAAATTCGGCCGCATCGTCAATATCGGCAGCATCAACGGACAGGCTGGGCAGTACGGGCAGGTGAACTACGCCGCCGCGAAATCCGGCATCCACGGCTTCACCAAGGCGCTGGCGCAGGAGGGGGCGCGCTTCGGCATCACGGTCAACGCCATCGCGCCAGGTTACGTGGATACCGACATGGTGCGCGCGGTGCCTGCCGACGTGCTGCAGAAGATCGTCGCGCGCATCCCCGCCGGCCGGCTCGGCAAGGCGGACGACATCGCACGCGGCGTCGCATTCCTCACCGCCGACGAGGCCGACTTCATCACCGGCTCCACGCTGTCGATCAACGGCGGCCAGCACATGTATTGACGGGCCGCAGCGCCGGGCCGATCGCGCGTTCCAGGGCACGCGCGACGCCCGGCGCGTCGGCCTCGGCGATGTTGGTAAAACTCAGCAGCAATCCCTGGCCGCGAGGCTTCCCGACATGCGTGGCGGACAGCGGCGTGGGTGCCAGCCCGGCCGCGTTGGCTTGCCGGACCAGCGCCTCGTCGCTCACCGCCGCCTCGACCCGCGCGAGCAGATGCATCCCGCCGGCCTGCAGCTCGATCGCCAGGCGGTCGCCGAACACTTCCGCCAGCGCCCGCGCGAGGGCCGCGCGCCGCGCCGCGTAGAGCCCGCGCATCCGCTTGAGATGGCGCGGGAAATGCCCCTCGGCCATGAACGCGGCGACGACCGCCTGATCGTGGATGCCGCGCCCCCACTGAGAAAGGCGGCAGATTTCGGAAAACGCCGGCACCTGCGCCTCGGGCACCACGAGGTAGCCGAGGCGCAACGCGGGAAACAGCACCTTGCTGAA
>DATIMU010000106.1:0-3736 GCA_035475015.1 Acetobacteraceae bacterium | reverse complement strand
GCGCCGCGCTGTACGAGCTGCTGGCGCTGGCCAACGAGCGGCTGTGGATCGGCCATTTCGGCATGGACAGCGATGACGGGATGCCGGTGTTCCGCCATGCGGTGCTGCTGCGCGGCACGCCCGGCGCCTCCGCCGAGAGCCTGGAAGACATGGTGGACATCGCGATCACCGAGTGCGAGCGCTTCTTCCCCGCCTTCCAGTTCGTCCTGTGGGGCGGCAAGTCGCCGGCCGACGCCCTGCAGGCGGCGATGCTGGAGTGCGTGGGCGAGGCATGACCGCCTCCCCGTCGCGCTCCCAGTCTCGCTCTCTGGGCGGCGCGATCCCGCCGGTCCTGCTGGTCGGCTGCGGCCGGATGGGCGGAGCCATGCTGGCCGGCTGGCGCGAGCGCGGGTTGTCGGCGTCTGTCGCGGTGGACCCGGCGCCGACCGCCGCGTCGCTCGCCGGCCCCGATCTGCGCGTGGTCGCTGGCCCTGACGGCATTCCGGCGGATTTCGTGCCGGCGGCGGTGGTGCTGGCCATCAAGCCGCAGAACGCGACCGAGACATTGCCCGCCTATGCCCGGTTCGCAAGCTCGGCGGTGTTCCTCTCGATCATGGCCGGGCGGACCATCGCCGGCATCGGCGGCCTGCTCGGCCCGGAGGCGGCGATCGTGCGGGCCATGCCGAACACGCCGGCGGCCGTGCGGCAGGGGATCACCGTCGCCTGCCCGCTCCCCGGCGTAGCCGAATCGCAGCGCGCGTTGTGCGACGCGCTGCTGCAGGCGATCGGCACGGTCGCCTGGGTCGCGGACGAGACGCTGCTCGACCCCGTGACCGCCGTCTCGGGTAGCGGGCCGGCCTATGTGTTCCTGCTGGCGGAACTGATGGAGCAGGCGGCAATCGAGCAGGGCATCCCGCCCGAACTCGCCCGCCAGCTCGCGCGCCAGACCGTCTCCGGCTCCGGCGCGCTGCTCGCCGCGAGCACCGAACCGTCCGCCGAGCTGCGGCGCGCGGTCACCAGCCCCGGCGGCACCACCGAGCGCGCGCTCAGTGTGCTGATGGCCGCCGATGCCTGGCCCGACACGCTCAGCCGAGCGATCGCCGCCGCGACGGCGCGCTCGCGCGAGCTGGCGGGCTGACATGCCGTCCGGCGCAACCCATCTGGCCGATATGGACGACAGCGCATTCGACAAGGCCCTGATCGCCGCCGCCTTCGATCTCGCCGGCCGCACGGGGTGGGGAAGGCTGAGCGTGGCGGCCGCCGCGACCGAAGCCGGCCTGCCGCTCGCCCGCGCCCGCGCCCGCTTCCCCGGGCGGCATTCGGTGCTGCTGCGGTTCGGCGTGCTGGCGGACCAGGCGGCGCTGGTCGACACGTCGCCGGACAGCAGCACCCGCGACCGCCTGTTCGACATGCTGATGCGGCGGATCGACGTGCTGCAGGCGCATCGGGCCGGCGTGCTCGCGCTGCTCCGAACGTTACCGAGCGACCCGCCGTTGGCGCTCCTGCTGGCGCTCGCGACACGTCGCAGTCTGCGTTGGATATTGGAGGCCGCCGACGTTCCGGCGCGCGGCCTGCGCGGCGAGTTGCGCGTCCGGGGACTGGGCGCCGTCTGGCTGTGGACCGTCCGAACCTGGCGCACCGACGAGAGCGCCGACCTCTCCGCCACCATGGCGGCCCTGGATCATGCGCTGCGACGGGCGGAGCGGGCGGCCGGCTGGCTCGACGGCAATCCGGCCCGGACCGAGCCGCCAGCGGGGCACGACGACCCGGGCCATGATGGAGAGCCGGACCTGCCGGCCGCACCGCTCGATACCCCACCGGAACCTCCCCCATCGCCGCCGGAAGCGATCTAGTCTCGGCGGCACCGCTCAGGAAAGGAGCCGATCATGGCCAGCAAACCGGAGAACAGGCCAGGCGCCGCCGCCCCGGATTCAGGGCCGGATTTCAGCGGCTTGCTCGCACGGATGCAGCTGCCGGGAATGCCCGACATGGACGCCGTCCTGGCCGCCCACCGCAAGAACATCGAGACGCTGACGGCGGCCAACCGCGTCGCGATCGAGGGTGCCCAGGCGGTGGCGCGACGGAACATGGAGATCATGCAGAAGACCATGTCCGAGCTGACCGAGAATCTGCGCTCCTTCGCCAGCCCCGAGCCGCCGCCGGCCAGGGCCGCCAAGCAGGCCGAGATGCTGAAGCTCGCCTACGAGAACGCAGTGGCGAACATGAGAGAGGTCGGCGACCTTATTCAGAAATCCAACGCCGAGGCGCTGGGGCTCATCAATCGCCGCTTCGTCGAGGCGATGGACGAGGTGAAGGCACTGGTCGCCAAGCAGGGGCAGTAACCCGGTCGCTCAGCCGCGCTTCGCCCGGCCCACGATCTGCGTCGGGTTGACGAAGCGCAGCGCGATCAGCAGCCAGACCAGCGTCGTCACCATGTAGACCACGGCCATCGCGTCGATCGACTGGCCGGCACGCACGCCGGCGGCGAACACGGCGTAGTAGAGTGCGACCACCAGCGTCTGGCTGGTCGGGCCGGCGGTGAGGAAGGTCAGCTCGAACATCGCGATGGTGCGGACCAGCACCAGCAGGAGGGCGGCGAGGATGCCGGGCATCAGCAGCGGCACCAGCACGCGCACGAACATCTGGCCGAGCCCGGCGCCGAACACCCGCGCGGCGGCTTCGATGCGCGGGTCGATCTGCTCGATGAACGGGATCATGATGAGCACGACGAACGGCACCGTCGGCACCAGATTGGCGAGGATCACGCCCCAGATGTTGCCGGCCAGCCCCGCCTGATAGAGCACCGTCGCGAGCGGGATGCCGTAGGTGATCGGCGGCACCAGCAGCGGCAGCAGGAACAGCAGCATCACCGCGCGCTTGCCGGGAAAATCCCGTCGCGCCATCACGTAGGCGGCGGGCACGCCGAGCAGGCCGGAGATCAGCACCACCGCGCCGACCACCTCCAGGGTGACGACAAGGATGTCGGGCAGCTGGAATTCGTCCCAGGCCTGCGCGTACCACTGGCCGGTGTAGCCGGCGGGCAGCCAGGTGGTGAACCAGCGGGTCGAGAACGAATTGACCAGCACCGTGGCGATCATCGCCAGCAGGTTCAGGATGAAGAAGCCGACCAGGGTCCAGATGGAGAAGGCCCAGAGGCGGGCGCCGATGGTGTCCCGCCGGCCGTTCACAGCACCCACCGAAACCCCCGCCGCAACTCGGCCGCGCCGTCGCGCTCGTACCATCGTCCATGCGCGAGGACGATCCTTTCGGGGTTCCAGGCGAGCATCTGCTCCACGGCCCGACGCACGAGCGCATGCTGGCGCCAGAAACTCAGCCGCATGTCGATCGGTGCCCTGCCGTCGGGATCGGTCACGCCGCCGAGCCGGCTGATCTGGCGCAAGAACCAGTGGCGAATGCGCTCGGGCTCGAAATTCTCGATGAGGTCGGTGAGCACCAGCGTCCGCGAGGCGCGATGAAAGAACACCACCTCGGTCAGCAGATCGCCCGGCACTACCGTCTGCTCGATCGCGTCGCTCCAGGCCGGTGGCGGTGTATCGCTCAGGATGTGGTCGATCGGCAGCTTCCGTTTGGCTGATTTGTCGAGACCAGGCGCCGCGTGCACCTCCGCTCCGGGGAAACGGTCCTTCCAATCCGGCACCCACCAATAATGCAGCGTATTCGGCGCGATCAGGAAGCGCACGGCACCGAGACCGCTCACCTGCGCGAACAACGCGTCGTCCGGCTCGGTCGGCGAATG
>DATIMU010000105.1:0-5453 GCA_035475015.1 Acetobacteraceae bacterium | reverse complement strand
GTTTTCCGCGAACCCCTCACCCTAACCCTCTCCCGCAAGGGGAGAGGGAACAGACTCAGTCTTCGATCGGCGTGAGCGTCAGCTCGATGGCGCGCGCGCGGCGGATCACCTGCACGCGCAACGGCGAGCCGGATTTCTCCGCGGTGAGCAGGCGGTGCAGATCGTCGACGCCGGCGACGCTGTCCTCGCCGAGTGCCACGATGACGTCGCCGTCGTGCAGCCCGGCGGCAGCGGCGGGGCCGTCGGGCTCCACGCCCGTGACCATCGCGCCGGAGCGTACGGCAAGCTCGTTGTAGCGCACGACGCGCGGGTCGAGCGTGACGGTCTGGCCGGACAGGCCGATGCGGCTGCGGCGGACGCGGCCGTCGCGCATCAGGCGCGTCGCGACGTCGATCGCGGTGTCGATGCCGATGGCGAAGCAGATGCCCTGCGCCGGCGCGATGATCGCGGTATTGATGCCGACGACACGCCCGGCACCGCTCACCAGCGGGCCGCCGGAATTGCCCGGATTGAGCGGCGCGTCGGTCTGGATCACGCTGTCGATGCGTCGGCCGGAGCGCCCGCGCAGGCTGCGGCCAAGCGCGCTGACGATGCCCGCCGTGACCGTGCATTGGAATCCAAACGGATTGCCGATCGCGACCACCAGCTGACCGACACGCAAATTCGACGAGCGCCCGAGTTCGGCGTGTGCGTGGCCGGAGCCGCCGAGCCGCAGCACCGCGAGATCGGTGCCCGGATCGTCGCCGACCAGCGCGGCGTCGACCACGCGCCCGTCGGTGAGCGAGACCTTGAGCGAGGCGGCACCGCTCACGACGTGGCTGTTGGTGAGGGTGTAGCCGTCCGGCGTGAACACCACGCCGGAGCCTTGGCCGATTGGCCGACCATCGGCGCGCGCGCCGGTGATGTGCACGACGGCGGGGCCGGCGCGCTCGAAGGCGCCGACGATCTGGGCGGAATAGGGATCGAGGATGTCGGTATCGGAGGTACTGTCGAGCGGCATGACGTGTGACCTGTTGCAGGTCGGCACAGTTGGGCGGCGGCGCGCGCCGGTTCATCCCGGCCATCCGGCCGGGTGTTCGCCTAGCCATTCGCCCGATGGGCGAGAGGCATCAGCGGGTCCATCTTCGCGACCAGCAGGGAGTTCATGCCATGTCCGCGACCACCACCGATCCATTCTCCGCTTTGTCCGACGCGATCGCCGACCGCGTCGCCGCCAGCGCCTCGCTCGTCGCCGCCGTGCGTGTGCGGGAAGGACGTCAACTCAGCGGCATCGCCTGGCGGCCGGACCTCGTCGTCACCTCGGACCAGGCGTTGCCGGAGCGTGACGGCTATGAGGTCGCGTTGGCCGGCGGCGTCCAGCCGGCGACGCTCGCCGGGCGCGACGGGGGAACGAATGTCGCCGTGCTGCGCGTCGCGGGGGCGGCGGTAGAGACGGCGCCGGTGGCGGGCGTAGCGCGTACCGGCGCGCTGGCGCTGGCGCTCGGGGCAGGGGCCGACGGCGGCGTGACGACGCGGCTCGCGGCGATGCGGGAGGCCGGGGCGGCGTGGCATAGCGCGGCCGGCGGGCGGATCGACGCGCTGCTGCGGCTCGACATGCGGGCGAGCCGGGCCGAGGAGGGCGGCCCGGTGGTCGACGCCGCGGGCCGGCTGATCGGGATGGCGACGGCGGGGCCGCGCGGCCGCGCGCTGGTGATCCCGCACGCGACGATCGCGCGGGCGGTGCAGTCCATCCTGACGCACGGCACGGTGCGCGGCGGCTGGCTCGGCGTCGGGCTGCAGCCGGTGTCGATCCCGCAGGCGTTGCGCGCCGCTTGCGGACAGGAGACCGGGTTGATGGCGGTGAGCATCGCCGGGGGCGGGCCGGCGGAGCAGGCGGGCATCCTGCCGGGCGATATTCTCCTGGCGCTGGACGGCGAGGCGATGATCCGGCTGCGCGGCATTCGGGGAAAACTCGGCCCCGACCGGGTGGGGCAGGCGGTCGAGATAAGGCTGATGCGCGGCGGCGTCGTGCAGGCCGTGCAGCTCACCGTGGGCGCGCGCCCCGCGCGATGAGCGGCACGCCGCCGCAGGGCGAGGCGCTCCGGATCGCGCTCCAGCCCGCCGATCCCGGGCAGCGGGACGAAATGGCGCGCATGGTCGGCGAGGCCGGGCATGTCGTCGCGGCGGACCAGTCGAAGGCGGACGTCGTTCTGGCGGAATTGCCTCCTGCGCTAATGCCGCGCGAACTGGATGCCGCCTTGCGGGCGATCGCGTCGGGCTTGCAGGCGCGGCGTGTGGGACGCGCCGAGCCGCCCGGCTTTGCCGCTGCCGAGGAGGAGGGGCCGCCAGTGCTGCTGACGCCGCGCGAGATGGAGATCCTGACCGCGATCAGCGAGGGCTTGAGCAACAAACACATCGCGCGACGGCTCGGCATCTCGACCCACACGGTGAAGTTTCACCTGGAAGCGGTGTTCGCCAAGCTCGACGCCGGCAGCCGCGCGGAGGCGGTGGCGAAGGGGCTGCGGCGGGGGCTGATCGAACTCTGAGGCCGTCACCAAATTCCCGGCACGAGACGGAAGCGCACCTTGGCGGCGTAGTCGCGGTATCCCGGCAGCCCGTCCATGAGCACTTCCTCCTCGCCGAGCGCGCGCGCCGCCAATAGCGGCATCACGACGACGATGCCGAGCAGGCCCCACAGCGAACCGAGCAGCAACGGTGTTCCGACGAGCAGGGGCAGGACGTAGCCGTACATCGGATGCCGCACGATCGCGTAGGGGCCGGTCGAGATCACCGTCTGACCTCGCTCCTGCTGCACCCGCACCTTGACCGAGGCGAAGCTGTTCGCGCGCAACACGCCGACCCAACCCCAGAAGGCGCCGACGATGAGCACGGCGCCGATCACCTGCGCCCAGAGCGGCGTGTGCGACCAGCCGAAGCGGCGCGCGTCCAACGGCATGAAGACCAGCCAGGCGCACAGGAAAACCATGATGACCACGATGATCGCCCGGTCGCGCGGCCTCTGGTCGGCGCTGAAGGGTGATTTCATCCGCTCGGCCAAAAGCGCCGGATCGGTCTTCAGCAGCCACAATCCCGTCGCCTGGCTGCAGGCGACGAAGAGTACGAGGAAAATCCAGCCCTGCGGCCACGCCGGGGTGCCGGCGGCGAGGAACAGCATGAGCGCGAGAAGGACGGTGAAGGCGAGGTTCTGGACGACCGCTTTGAGCATCGCAAATACGCTCCGATAGTCGTGACCTGACGAGTAACGCGCGGGCGGTTCCTTGCGCCGCGATGGAAAACCGCGCCAGGATCGCCGGTGTCACGCAATCCGGGGGAGTGGATGTCCGACCCAACCGCCGCCGCATCGCGCGCGCCGCTCGCCGGCGTCACCGTGCTGGATTTTGGCCAGGTGTTCCAGGGGCCGTATGCCACCATGCTGATGGCGAAGGCCGGTGCCGACGTCATCAAGATCGAGCCGCCGGGGATCGGCGAGCCGCTGCGCCGGCGCTCGATCGCCACCTCGGGTACGTCGCTGTCGATCGCGATCATGAACGGCAACAAGCGCGCCATCACGCTGAACCTCAAGGCGCCGCGTGGCCGCGCGCTGCTCGGCGAGATGGTCAAGCGCGCCGACGTGCTGCTGGAGAATTTCGCGCCGGGGGTGATGGACAAGCTCGGCGTCGGCTGGTCTGCGCTCCACGCGATCAACCCGCGCCTGGTCTACGCCACCGGCACCGGCTTCGGCATCACCGGGCCGGACAGCGACAATCTGGCGATGGACATGACCATCCAGGGAGCGTCCGGCATCATGAGCGCCACCGGCTTTCCCGACGGGCCGCCGACCAAGGCGGGGCCGACGCTCGTCGACATCATGGGCGGCACCGCGCTCTACGCGGGCGTCGTCACCGCGCTGTACGAGCGTGATCGGACGGGCGAGGGCCGGCTGGTCGAAGTCGCGATGCAGGAAGCGGTCTGGGCGTCGATGGCGTCGAGCTTCGACTATTTCCATCGCCTGGGAGAAATCCCGCCGCGCCCCGGCAACCGGCAATCCGGCCGCTCGAGCGCGCCGTACAACGTGTTTCCCGCGAAGGACGGCCACGTCGCGATGCAGACCGTGACGGAGGAGCATTGGCGCAACCTCACCCGCGCGATGGGGCATGAGGAACTCGCCGACGACCCGCGCTTCGCGACCAACGCCGCGCGCATCGAGAATCTGGAGGAGACCGACGGCGTGGTCGCGGAGTGGACCCGGACGCTCGGCAAGATGGAGATCGTCGCGCTGACCAAGCGCCACCGCATCCCCTGCGCGCCGGTGCGCAATGTTGCCGAGGTGATGAACGATCCGCACATGCATGAGCGCGGGATGCTGGAGTGGATCGACCACCCCGATCTCGGCCGCGTCGTGGTGCCCAACAGCCCGATCCGGCTGCATGGCGCGGTGAGGCCGCCGACCCGGCCGAGCCCGGCGCTGGGCGCGCACAATGCGGAGGTCTACGGCGACTGGCTCGGATTGTCGGAGGGCGAGATCGCCGGGTTGCGGGAAGACGGAGTGATCTGATCGCGGCGCCCCTCTGGTCTGATCGCGCGAGATGGGCGAAACTGGCGCGAGCATGTTCCCCATTGATTTGCCAAGGCGATGAGGCGGCCGGTTCGGCGGTTGCCCGCGCGGCGCCTGCGCGCCGAGATCGAAGCGACCATCCTCCCCACCAGGGACGCGCCGCGTCCGGTGTCGGCACCCGGCGCGATCGTCTTCGCGCCCGCGCCGGGCTGGCTGCAGCCGGGGCGGCGGGTCTATGCCGTGGGCGACGTTCACGGCTGCGCCGACCAGCTCGCCGCACTGCACGCGGCCATCGCCGAGGATCTCGCGCGGCGGCCCGTGGCGGACTCGCTGCTGATCCATCTCGGCGACTATATCGACTGGGGGCCGGACAGCGCGGGCGTGATCGACATGCTCGTGCATCGCCCGCTCGATGATTTGCGCACGATCAATCTGGCGGGCGATCACGAGCAGATGCTGCTCGACGCGCTCGACGGCGACCGCGCGGCGGCGACGGACTGGCTGGTCGCGGGCGGCAAGGACGCGCTGCTGAGCTGGGGGCTCGATCCCGAGATGCCGCGCGACGAATGGGCGAGCGCGCTGCCGGCCGCGCATGTCGCGTTCCTGCGCAGCCTCGTCCTCAGCCATCGCGAGGGCGAGTATCTCTTCGTCCATGCCGGCATCCGTCCCGGCGTGAAGCTCGCGAACCAGGCGCGCGACGATCTGCAGCGGATGCGCCAGCCCTTTCTCTACACCGAGCGGGATTTCGGCGTCGTCGTGGTGCACGGGCACAGCACCGCGGGCGTCGCCACGGTGCAGGCGAACCGCATCGGCATCGACACCGGTGCCGGCATCGGCGGCAAGCTCACCTGCGCGGTGCTGGAGGAGGACCGGGTCGGTTTCCTGACCGCGTAGCCCGGGTCTAGCATGGTGCCAGGAC
>DATIMU010000104.1:0-3589 GCA_035475015.1 Acetobacteraceae bacterium | reverse complement strand
GATGATGCCGACGGGCAGCTTCAAGGACCGCGGCGCCAGCGTGATGCTCTCCCTGCTGCGCGCCCAGGGCATCCGCGCCGTGCTCGAGGACAGTTCCGGCAACGGCGGCGCCGCGGTTGCCGCGTATGCCGCGGCGGGTGGACTGGCGGCGACCATCCTGGCGCCCGCCTCGACCAGCCCGGCCAAGACCGTGCAGATGCGCGCTCACGGCGCCACCGTGGATCTCGTCTCTGGCTCGCGCCAGGCCACCGCCGAGGCGGCCGTGCGGCGGTCGGAGGAGGTGTTCTATGCCAGCCACAACTGGCATCCGTTCTTCCTGCACGGCACCAAGACGCTGGCCTACGAGCTTTGGGAGGACCTCGGCTTCCGCGCCCCCGACAACATCATCGTGCCCTGCGGCGCCGGCTCCAACGTGCTCGGCTGCGAGATCGGGTTTTCCGAGCTGCTGCGCGCCGGCGAGATCGAGGCGATGCCGCGCCTGTTCGCCGCCCAGCCGGCGAATTGCGCGCCGATCGCGGCGAGCTTCCTCGCCGGCACCGACCAGCCGGTCGAGACCGAGATCCGCCCGACCATCGCGGAGGGCACGGCGATCGCCCAGCCGATCCGTCTCGCCGAGGTGCTCGGCGCGCTGCGCGGCACGCGCGGCGGCGCGGTGACGCTGACCGAGGACGAGATCGCGCAAGCCACGCGCGACCTCGCCGCCGCCGGCCTCTATGTCGAGCCGACCGCCGCCCAGGTCGCGGCGGCGTTCGGCAAGCTGCTGGCCTCCGGCGCGGTCGGGCCGGAGCAGACCACGGTGCTGGTGCTGACCGGCAGCGGGCTGAAGGCCACCCCGCGCATCGCCGAGATGCTGGGCATCGCCCTCTGACAGGTCAGGAGGCTCGCGCCGCCATGAGGCTGGATGATCTGCCGACGCCTTGCCTCGTGCTCGATCGCGCGATCATGCAGCGCAACCTTGCCACGATGGCGGCGGCGCTGGCGCGGCACGCCGTGCCGCTGCGGCCGCACATGAAGACCGCCAAGTCGATCGAGGTGGCCCGGCTCGCGCTCGCCGGCCAGCCTGGCGGCATCACCGTCTCCACCTTGGCGGAGGCGGAGTATTTCGCCGGGCACGGCATCAACGACATCCTGTACGCCGTCGGGATCACGCCGGGAAAGCTCGATCAGGTGGCCAAGCTGAACGCCAACGGCACGGCGGTTGCGGTGATTACCGACGACCCCGATACCGCCGCCGCGATCGCCGCCCACCCGACCCCGCCGCGCGCCCTGATCGAGATCGACACCGGCGAGGAGCGCGGCGGCGTCGGCCCCGACGATCCCGCCCTGCTCGCCATCGCGGAGCGGCTTGGCGGGCAGCTGGCCGGCGTGATGACCCATGCCGGGCACAGCTACGCGGGCCGCAGCGCCGAGGACATGGTTCGCATCGCCGAGGCGGAGCGCGCGGGCATCGTGCGCGCGGCCGAACGGCTGCGGGCCGCGGGGCACGCAGCCCCCATCGTCTCGATGGGCAGCTCGCCCACCGCGATGCACGCCGCGTCGCTTGCTGGCGTGAGCGAGGTGCGCGCCGGGGTCTATATGTTCGGCGACCTGTTCCAGGCGGAGATCCACACCCACGCGGTCGCCGATATCGCGGTGACGGTGCTGGCCAGCGTGATCGGCCGCCGTCCGGCGCGGAACCGGCTGCTGATCGACGCGGGGGGGCTCGCGCTATCGAAGGATCGCAGCACCGAGGCGGCGCCGCTCGACTACGGCTTCGGCCTCATGCTCGACGCGCGGGGACGGCCCGCCTATGGCCACGCGATCGTGCGCCAAGCCTATCAGGAGCATGGCGTCGTCGAGATGGACGCCACGGCGCCGGCGGACTTGCCGGTCGGCGCCAAGGTGCGCATCGCACCCAACCACACCTGCATGACGGCGGCGGCGCATGACCGCTACCATATCGTCGAGGGCGGCGACGAGGTCGTCGCGATCTGGACCCGGGTGAACGGGTGGTGAGCGGAGCGCCTCGGCGCCGCGTCAGACCAGGAAGATCGCCATCAGGACCAGCAGGATCACGATGCCGATCGTCGTGCCGATGACGAAATGGGTCCAAGAGGCCCAAAAGGCCTGACGATCCGCGAGGAACGCCTCGGGCGTCTCGGCTCCGGTGACGACGGTGGTCTGGTCGGCCATGATGGAAGCTCTCGATCCCTGCGAGGAAAACCTGTGCCGTGATTTTATGGCACGGGCGCCGGGACGGGCAAGGGGTTCAGCAAGGCCGCGTCGGGCGAAGCTTCGTGGCGCTTGCCCTCGGACAGGAGCCGCAACGCCAACGGATAGATGACGTGCTCCTGGGCGAGCACCCGGGCGGCCAGCGTCTCCTCGGTGTCGCCCGCCAGGACCGGGACCGCCGCCTGGGCGACGATCGGGCCGTCATCCATCGCCTCGGTGACGAGGTGGACCGTGCAGCCATGCAGCTTCACGCCGGCCGCCAAGGCGCGCTCGTGGGTGTGCAGACCCGGGAAGGCGGGAAGCAGGCTGGGGTGGATGTTGAGCATACGCCCGGCCCAGCGTCCCACCAGGTACGGCGTCAGCAGCCGCAGGTATCCGGCGAGGCAGACGATCTCGACAGCGGCCTCGCGCAGCGCCGCGTCGATCGCCGCCTCGTGCGCCGCCCGGTCGCCGGGGAATGCGCGGTGGTCGACCACTGACGTCCGGATGCCTCGGTCCGCCGCGTGGCGCAGCCCCGGGGCATCGGGGCGGTTTGACAGGACCAGGGCGATCTCGGCCGGGTAATCGGCGGCTCGGGCGGACTCGATCAGCGACGCCATGTTGGACCCGCGACCGCTAATCAGGATGGCGGCGCGGCGTTTCATGCGGGCCGCACCCCCTCACCCAACCCTCTCCCCCCAAAGGGGAAATGGGTTTTTTTCCTTCTCCCTCTCTCCCGCTTGGGGGAGAGGGCCGGGGTGAGGGGGTGCGCGATCACCCGAAACCCGGCACCGCATCGAACCGCACCGACGCCTTGCCGCTCCCCGCCTCGACGCCACCCAGCCGGAACACCGTCTCGCCCTCCGCCCGCAGCATCGCCTCGGCCCGATCGGGGTCGCCGACCACGAGCGCCATGCCGATCCCGCAGTTGAACACCCGCAGCATCTCTCCCGCCTCGACCCCGCCGGATCGTGCGAGCCAGCGGAACACCGGCGGCACCGCCCAGGGTCGGTCGAGCACCGCCGCCGTGCCGTCGGGCAGCACCCGTGGGAGATTGCCCGGCAATCCGCCGCCGGTGATGTGGGCGGCGGCTTTCAGCAGGCCGGCGCGATGCAGCGCGAGAAGCGATTTCACGTAGATGCGCGTGGGCGACATCAGGGCCTCGGCGAGCGAGGCCTCCAGGGCGAACGGCGCCGGCGTATCCCAGCCGGTCCCGCTGGCCGCCACGATCCGTCGCACCAGGGAGAACCCGTTGGAATGCACCCCCGAGCTTGCCAGCCCGATCACCGCGTCGCCCGGCGATACGGCGCGGGGCAGCAGGTCGCCGCGCTCCGCCGCCCCCACCGCGAAGCCGGCGAGGTCGAAATCGCCGGTCGCGTCATCGTTGGTCGCGTACATG
>DATIMU010000103.1:0-8006 GCA_035475015.1 Acetobacteraceae bacterium | reverse complement strand
CCTGCGCAAGGCGGCGAGCATCAGCAGGAGGGCGAGCTCGGCGACCGCGCGCGCGTTGGTTCCCGGCAGGTTGCACACGGCGATGCCGCGCGCGCGCGCCGCGTCGAGGTCGATCGTGTTGACGCCGACGCCGATCTTCTGGATCAGCCGCAGCTTCGGCGCGGCGGCAATCATCTCCGCCGTGCATGGTTTCAGGACGTGCCACAACACGTCAGCGTCCGGCAGCAACCGCGCGAGCAGAGCGTCGTCCTGCTCCGGGCAGGTGACGATATCGAGGCCGAGCGATGCGAGACGCGCCGCGAGTTCGGGACCGGCGGCGTAGTGGAACAGCACCCTCATTTCGGCGACCGGCCAAGCACCGTGCCGCCAGGGAAGCGGGCGCGGGCGCCGAGCGCCTCCTCGATGCGGAGCGCCTCGTTCCATTTCGCCATGCGCTCGCTGCGCGCGAAGGAGCCGACCTTGAGCTGACCCACACCCCAGCCGACCGCGAGGTGTACAATCGTCACGTCCTCGGTCTCGCCGGAGCGGGCCGAGACAATGCCGGCGAATCCGGCGTCCTTCGCCGCCTGCCACGCCTGCCAGGTTTCTGTCAGTGTGCCGCGCTGGTTGGGCTTGAGCAGCACCGCGTTGGCCGCGCCATCGGCCGCCGCTTGGCGCACGCGCGCCGCCTCGGTGACGAGGAAGTCGTCGCCGATTACCTGAACGCGGGTGCCGACCTCGCGAGTGAAGGCGGCGAACCCGGCGGCGTCGTCCTCGCCGAGCGGGTCCTCGATCGAGACGATCGGATAACGGCCGATCCAGTCGACCAGCAGGCGGATCATGCCGTCGCTGTCGAGTTCGCGGCCTTCGAGACCGAGCCGGTATCTTCCCGCGCGACCGAACTCGGAGGCCGCGATGTCGAGCGCGATCGCGACCTGCCGGCCGGGGGCGAAGCCGGCGCGCTCGATGGCGCGGACCAGCATTTCGAGCGCCTGCTCGTTGGCGGCGAAGGCGGGCCACCAGCCGCCCTCGTCGGCGACGCCTTGCAGGGTGCCGGCGTCCTTCATCAGCGTGCCGGCGGCGCGATAGACCTCCGCCGTCCAGTCCAGCGCCTCGGCGAAGCTCTTTGCGGCGGGGCAGACGACGAGAAAATCCTGGATGTCGACGCGCCTTCCGGCGTGCGCGCCGCCGCCGAAAATCTGGATTTGCGGCAGCGGCAGCAGCGTGGCGTCGTCGCCGCCGAGATGGCGCCACAGCGGCAGGCCGGCGGCGGCGGCGGATGCATGGGCGGCGGCCATCGAGACGGCGAGCAGCGCGTTGCCGCCGAGGCGGTGCTTGTTCGGCGTGCCGTCGAGCGCGATCAGCGCGGCGTCGAGCCCTGCCTGGTCGGCGGCATCCAGTCCGCGCACGGCGCCGGCGATCTCGCCGTTCACGTTGGCGACCGCGCGCGTCACGTCGTAGCCGCCGAACGCGGCTCCGCCGTCGCGCAGGTCGAGCGCCTCGCCGGAGCCGGTGGAGGCGCCCGCCGGCGCGATGGCGCGGCCGACGGCGCCGCACGCGAGACGCAGCTCGGCCTCGACGGTGGGCCGGCCGCGACTGTCCCACACGCGCCTGCCTTTGATCTCGACGATCGCACTCATCGGGCCAACTCCTCCGCCCAGGCGGATCGCACCGCGCCGAGGCGTTCCACGGGTTCGGCGAGAAGGGCGCGCGCGGTGCGCCGCACGCGGTCCTTGTCGCGCTCATCGGTGAGGTATTCGACCGGGCTCTTGCCGTCCACCCGGGCGAGGAACAGGCCGGGAAGGAGATGAGCGGCGCGCGCCTCCAGCGTCTCGGGCGGCTCCCAGTCGACGCCGACCAGATAGGAGCGCGCCAGCCGATCGAAGCAGGCGAGGAAGCGCGCGGTCGCTCGAGGGGTCCACAGGCATTTGAGCAGCAAATGATTGAGGCAGAAGGCGAGGTCGAAGGCCGGATCGCCCCACCAGGCGCATTCGGCATCGAGGAACACCGGGCCCCGGGGGCCGGCGAGGATGTTCTTCGGGCTCACGTCGCCATGCACCAGCGCGCGCTTGGTGTGGGCCGTGGTCTCGGCGAGTGTCTGCAGCGCCGCCGCGCGGTCGGGGTGGGCGCGGGCGGTGGCGAGCAGGTAGGGCTCCAACCGGATTGCGTGGAAGATGGTGTCGGTCGGGAATTCTTCCGCCATTTGCGGATCGGCGGCGGTGGTTGCGTGGATGCGGACCAGCGCGGTGGCGACCGCCGCCGCGAAATCCGGATCGGCATGGCCGTCGCGCAGCTGGTCTTTCCACAAGGGATGCTGGGCCGGATCGAGATACGCCATCGCCAGCGCGCCGCTCGCCTCGTCCTGGCCGAGCAGGGCCGGCACGGCGCCGGGCGCCGCCTGAGCGGCCCGGCGCATCCAGCGCGCCTCGTAGAGGTTGCGCGCGACCGGTGCCTGCCAGTCTGCCGCGACGCGCAGTTTGGCGAGCGCCCGCTTCACGCAAACGGGACCGCTCGGCAGATCGACGCGCCAGATGTCCGAAGAGACGCCGCCGGTCAGTGGCGTGCCCTGTGGCGCGCCCTTGGCACTGCCCGTCAGCAGCCCCATGCGTCGCAGGGCATCCAGGATTTCGGCGGGCGGCGTGGTCATGCGGGGGCGAGTGTGCGGCCTGTTGCGGGCGGCCCGTCAAGCGGCTCCATGTTCACGTTTCGTTTGCATAGGCGGTCCAGTATCGCGCCATGTCCTGTCGTGCCCTGTCGTCGCCGGGCGATGCCTTTATCGCGCGCTTTCTCGCCCGTGTGCCGCGCGAGGTGGCCGCGAGCTTCACGCCGGCGCAGCTGCAGGCCGTGCAGCGCGCCTTCGGGATGCGCTACGCCGTGGAGCACGCGGTCGACCTGCGCCGCACCTGGCGCCTCCCGTGGGGGCGCTTCTATCTCGTGCTGCTCGCCGGACGGGACCGGCGGCCGTGAACCGACGAGACGTCAGGAGCGGACGAGCGGACACTTGCCCTGATCGAGCGGGCGGAACGCCTGGTCGGCCGGGATCGTGCGAACGAGCCGATAGTAATCCCACGGCTCCTTGGAGGCGGCAGGGGATTTCACCTCGAACAGATACATGTCGTGGATCACGCGCCCGTCCTGCCGGATCGTGCTCTTGCCGTAGATTGGGTCCTCCACCGGGATGGCCTTCATCTCGGCGATCACCGCGCGGCCGCTGGCCTTGGCCTTGTCGACGCCCATCGCGGCCACCGCTTTCAGGTAGTGGGTGACGCATGAGTATTGCCCGGCTTGCGCGGAGTTCGGCATCGGCGATCCGGTCATCCGCGCGGCGAAGCGCTTGCCGAACGCGCGCGTGCCGTCGTTGAGATCCCAGTAATAGGGCTCGGAGAGCAGCACGCCCTGGCCCGATTGCAGCCCCATGCCATGCACGTCGTTGATGAGCAGCAACAGGCCGGCGACCTTCTGGCCGCTTTTCATGATGCCGAACTCGGCGGCTTGCTTGATGCAGTTCGCGGTGTCGGCGCCGCCGTTGGCGAGGCCGATGACCTTGGCGCCACTGGCCCGCGCCTGCACCATGTTGGCGGAGAAATCCGTCGTGCCGGGGAAGGGGTAGGGCGCCTCGCCGAGCACCTTGCCGCCGGCGGCGGTGACGAAGGAGGCGGAATCGTTCTGGAGCGAATGGCCGAAAGCGTAGTCGGCGGTGATGAAGAACCAGGTGTTGCCGCCCTCCTTCACCAGCGCATCCACGACGGCGTGCGGCATCGACCAGGTGTCGTAGGCCCAGTGCAGATGATTCGGCCCGCAATGCTTGCCGGTGACGTCGGCCGAGGCGGCGCCGGTGAAGATCGCCAGCTTGTCCTTCGCCTTGACCATGTCGCCGATCGCGAAGGCCGCCGAGGAGAGCGGCACGTCGGTCAGCAGATCGACCCCGCGGCTCTCAAACCAGTCACCGGCGATCGACAACGCGACGTCGGGCTTGAGCTGCAGATCGGCCTGCAGGAGCTCCACCTTGATGTCGGGATGCGACTTGGCGAAATCCTCGATCGCCATCTGTGTGCAGAGCACCGAGCCGGGGCCGGTGTTGGCCGCGTAGGCGCCGGCCATGTCGGTCAGCACGCCGATGCGGATGGTTTTTTGCTGCGCCCGCGCCCGCGCCGGGAGTGCCAGGCTGGCGCTGGCCGCGAGGCCTGCTCCGAGCACGGTTCGACGACCGATGGATGGCTGCATTGTATTCCTCCCCCTGACCCATTCGCGTCTTGGCCAGTTCGCATCCTGACCGCCGCGTTGCGCCCAGTGTGGCCCGGGCGGCGGCAAAAAACCAGTTCCGGCCCCTGAACAATTCTCCACCTGCGGCGACAACCGGTGAATCGTCTCACCGTCGCGCCGCCGAACCTGCTATAGGAACGTCACCCTGCATCTGGTGGAGTTCGCCGTGAACCCGTGCGTGCAGACCTTCTTCGATCCCTCGACCGCCACCGCCACGCATGTCGTGCATGACGGACCCGGCTCGGCGGCGGCGATCATCGACTCGGTGCTGGATTTCGACATCCGCTCTGGCCGCACCAGCCGCGTCTCGGCGGATCATGTTGCGCAATTCGTCCGTGATCAGCGGTTGCAGGTGACGTGGCATCTCGAGACGCATGTGCACGCGGATCATCTGTCGGCCGCGCCGTACCTGCAATCGCTGCTCGGTGGTCGCATCGGCATCGGCGCGCGTGTGGTGGAAATCCAGAAATGCTTCGGCAAGATGTTCAATTTCGGCCTCGACGGTTCGGATGCGGCATTTGACCGGTTGTTCGAGGACGGTGACGTGTTTTCAATCGGTACGATACAAGCGCGTGTGATGGCGGTTCCGGGCCATACGCCGGCCGACATCGCCTATGTCATCGGCGACGCGGCGTTCGTCGGCGACACGCTGTTCGCGCCCGACCTCGGCAGCGCGCGGGCGGATTTTCCGGGCGGCTGCGCGCGCGAATTGTACCGCTCGGCGCAGAAGATCCTGGCACTGCCTCCCGAGACGCGACTGTTCCTCTGTCACGACTATCCGCCAGAAGGACGCGGGCCGCGCTGGGAGACCACGGTCGCCGAGGAGCGGGCGCAGAACAAGCACCTTCGAGATGGCGTCGACGAGGAGGAATTCGTGCGGATGCGTACCGCCCGCGACGCGACGCTCTCGCTGCCGGCGCTGATGCTGCCCTCGGTGCAGGTCAATATGCGCGCCGGCCAATTGCCGCCGAAGGACAGCAACGGGATTGCCTATATTCGCATTCCGATCGATACGGTCTGAACGGCCCATCGCGCGGAGGCGGACGACATGACGGCGATTTGGAAGCGGGCCTATCTGGTCCGGCGCAACCCGCGACTGGCCGCGGAGGAGTTTCCCCGACGCTGGAAGCAGCACTCCGATCTCGGTCAGACATTTCCCGACGTCGTCGGACGCAATCGGCGGGTGGTCTATTGCCTGGCGAACAAGGCGCTGGGCGAGCAGATCGGCGCGAGCGGCGAATATGATGGGGTCGGGCTGCTATGGCTGCGCAGCCCGGAGGCGCTGGAGGCGGCGAACGCCGACCCGACAGCGATCCCGACGATGCGGGCGGACGAGCTCAAGGTATTCCATCAGAACGTGTTCAACAGCGCGGTGCTCGTGGAGGAGCACGTCCTGAAGCCTGGCGCGGACGGCAAGGTCGCGGTGCTGAGCTTCGTGCGCCGCCGGCCCGGGCTGTCGCGCGAGGCGTTCCAGGCGGCGTGGCTGGCCGCCCCGGTCGCGCACGCCGACAAGCTGCGCAAGCTCGTCAAGGGGCTGGTCATTCGGGAGCCGACGGTGGATTTCGACGGGCTGGCCGAGACGTGGTTCGACACCACCGAGGACGCGGTCGCGACCTGGACGGATCGCCGCTTCCGCGACGCGCTGGACGCGGCCGAGAAGGGTCTCGTCGACACCGCGGCGACGATGCGCTTCCTGACCGAGACCTGCCACGAGCGGGTGGCCTGACCCGCGACGGCGGGCCGGTTCAGAGGGTGGCGGGCTCCTTGGGCGCCTCCGCCGGGGGCTGTGGTTGCGCCGCGGCCGGTGACGGCTCGCTTGCCTTCTGTTGTGGCGTTTCCGGCGGCTTTTCTGGCGGCTTTTCCGGCGTGGCCGGTGCCGCTTCGGGCTTGGCGGGTTCGGCGGGCTTTTCCTTGGCCGGGGAGGCTGGCTTGGGCGGTTCGAGGTTTACCGTGTAGTCAGGCACGATCCGCGCCTGGTTGCCGGCGATGAGCAGCACCTTCTGGCCGATCGCCAACGGCACGGTGTCTTTCTGGGTGACGCTCAGCAGGTCGCCGTTGTCCTTGCGGACCACGTATTCACGCGCCCGCGTGTCGTTCGAGACGTGCTCGGCTGCCGTGCCAACGAGGCCGCCGACCAGCGCGCCGCCGAGCGCGCCGAACGCCCCGGCCACGTTGCCGCCTGGCGCCTGCGAGCCGGCGATGCCGCCCGCCGCCGCCCCGGCGACGGCGCCCGTGGTGCCCGCGGCGCTCACGTCGACGAGGCGCACGCCGACCACGACGGCGCGGTCGACCTTGTTGGCCTGCTGCACGGCGCTGCTGTTGTAGGTATCGGGCGAATAATCCGCGCCGCACCCGCCGAGTGCCGGGACGAGCAAGCCGACCGCGAGGACGAGCCGCTTCTTCAAGGACACCTCATTCGACTGTTTTCGCGCGCGCTTGATAGAGAGCCGCGCCCCGCTTGTCACATGTCGCTTGTCACATGCCGGCGCGGACCGGTGGACGGGAAGGGGCCTGGCGGGGCAGTGTGGCGCGCGGCAAGGGAGGCTGGCGATGGCTTACGAGACAATCGAGGTGCGGCCCGTCACCCCGCGCATCGGCGCGGAGATCGGGCAGGTCGATCTGCGGCGATTGAGCAACCGACAGTTCGAGGAGATTCACGCCGCGCTGCTCGAGCACCAGGTCATCTTCTTTCGTGACCAGACGCTCGACCTCGACGGCCAGAAGGCGTTCGGCCGGCATTTCGGCGAACTGCACACCCATCCCGGCGCGCCGGGCGTCCCCGGCCATCCCGAGGTGATGCCGGTCCATGCCGACGCGAATTCGACCTACATCGCGGGCGAGAGCTGGCATTCGGACGTGTCGTGCGACCCCGAGCCGCCGATGGGCAGCATTCTCCACCTGCGCGTCGTGCCGCCGGTGGGCGGCGACACGCTGTTCGCCAGCATGTACGCGGCCTACGAGGCGCTGTCGCCGCGCATGAAGACCTACATCGAGGGGCTCACCGCGACGCATGACGGCGAGCCGTATTATCGCGGCCGCTACACCGACAAGGGCGTGGATGATCGGGGAAAGGTCTATCCGCGCGCGGTGCATCCGGTGGTGCGGACGCATCCCGAGACCAAGCGCAAGGCGCTGTATGTGAACCGCATGTTCACCACGCGGATCAACGAGCTGTCGCGCGACGAGAGCGCGGCGGTGCTCGGCTATCTCGTGGAGCATTGCGCGAAGCCGGAGTTCCAGATGCGCTTCCGCTGGCAACAGGACAGCGTGGCGTTCTGGGACAATCGCTGCGTGCAGCATCTGGCGCTGTGGGACTATTTTCCCCAGGTGCGCTCGGGCTTCCGGGTGACGGTGAAGGGGGACAAGCCGGCCTGATTCGAGCGGCGTTTGGTGGTGGTCCCGGTTGCGCGATCGGCTTTTGGGTTGACGAAGGAAATAACTAACGTTATCGTTCCCCCATGTCTGCCACCGCCACCCTCTCACCCCCAACCGGCCTCATCCCCCGTTTCTCCCTCTTCATCGAGGCGGTGAAGCGGACGGTGGGCGAGGGCCTCCTGCGGCGGCCCGACACGCTGGGTCCGCTCGCCATCCTGCTGGGCAATTATCTCTCGGCCACGCTGCAACGGCTTACCGCTCTCCATGCGCGCTTTGCCGCCGGCAAGCTGCCCGCCGGGCCGCGCGCTCGCCGCCCGGCCGCTGAGCGCGACGCAGAGCGCCGGCCGCCCGCCATTCCGCCGGGGCCGGTGCTGCTGACCGTGTTCCAG
>DATIMU010000102.1:0-2890 GCA_035475015.1 Acetobacteraceae bacterium | reverse complement strand
GCCCGAGCGGGTGCGGGCGACGATGATGGTGCGGGAGGACCTGTGTACCCGTCCGGCCGTGCTGCATGGCGGGGCGATCATGGCCTTTGCCGACACGCTCGGCGCGGCCGGCACGATCCTCAACCTGCCGGAGGGCGCGGGCACCACGACGATCGAGAGCAAGACCAACTTCATGGCCCCCGCACCCGCCGGCGCGGCAGTGACGGGCGAGGCGACGCCGCTGCATCGCGGCCGGCGAACTCAGGTCTGGCAGACTCGGATCACCACCGCGCAAGGCAAGCTGGTGGCGCTGGTCATCCAGACGCAGTTGGTGATCCAGCCCTGATTAGCTGGGTTATTCCGGCACTTCCTCGACGAAGCTGACGAGCAATTGGCCCTCGTCGACCGTCTCGCCGGCGCGGCAGGCCACGCTATCCACCGTGCCGTCCGCTTGAGCGGCGAGCCGGAACACGGTCTTCATCGCCTCCAGGATCACCAGCACGTCGCCGCGCTTCACCTGCTGGCCGGGCTCGGCGAGGATTTCCGTCACCTGGCCGGGGATCGGCGCCACGAGCCGTCCGCCCGCGCCCGATTCTTCTTCCGCCGCGGCAACCGGGTCCGGCAGCTGGAAACGCCAGGTTTCTCCCCGTAGCCGGACGGTCACGCTCTGCTCGGTGCGCTCCACGCCGGCGTGCTCGCGGCTACCGTCGAGATCGATCGCGAGCCGGCCGTCGGGCAGGCGCGATGCCCGGGCGAGGACCGATTGACCGCCCGATGCGATCCGCCAAGCATCGCCGGCGCGGCACAGCTGGACCGGGTGGTCGGCATTGTCGGCGACGAACCGCAGCACGCGCTCCGGCGTGGTGTTCAGCCACCAGCCGTCGCGCGCGTGCCACGGCGACCACGGATCGCCCGAGGCCGCCGCGACCCGCGCGGATTGCTCCGCCTCATCCGTGAGCACGCCGAGTGAAGCGGCGGCGAGGGCGGCGAGGGGCGGCGCGGGTTGCGGCGCGAGCAGCGTGTCGGCGTGGCGCTCGATGAAGCCGGTGTCGATGCCGCCCGCCGCGAAGGCATCGGTCGCGGCGATGCGGCCGAGCAGGTCGAGATTGGTGGTCACACCGGCGATGTCGCAGGCCGCCAGTGCCGCTCGCAGCTTGGCGAGTGCGTCGTCGCGCGTGGCGCCGTGGCAGATCAGCTTGGCGATCATCGCGTCGTAGTGGGTGGAGATCGTGTCACCGGCGCGGACGCCGGTGTCGATGCGTACGGACGCGGTTTCGGGCGGCGTGCGGAACGCGGCCAGCCGGCCGATCGAGGGCGCGAAATCTCGCGCCGGGTCCTCGGCGTAGATGCGCGCCTCGATTGCGTGCCCGTGCAGCCGGATGTCTTCCTGGGTGGCCGGCAACGCTTCACCGGCGGCGACGCGCAACTGCCATTCGACGAGATCGTATCCCGTGACCATCTCGGTGACGGGGTGCTCGACCTGCAGGCGGGTGTTCATCTCCAGGAAGAAGAATCCGTCCGCATCGGCGACGAATTCGACGGTGCCGGCGCCGACATAGCCCACCGCCTGCGCCGCAGCGACGGCGGCGCGGCCCATCGCTTCCCGGCGCGCCGCGTCGAGCCCCGGCGCGGGCGCTTCCTCGATCACCTTCTGATGCCGCCGTTGCGTGGAGCAGTCGCGCTCGAAGAGATGCACCGCGTTGCCCTGCGTGTCGGCGAATACCTGCACCTCGATGTGGCGGGGGCGTTGCAGATAACGCTCGATCAGCACCCGCTCGTCGCCGAACGCCGATGCCGCCTCCTGCCGCGCCGAGGCGAGGGAGGCGCTGAACGCACCAAGCTCCGTCACCACGCGCATCCCGCGACCGCCGCCGCCGGAGACCGCCTTGATGACCACCGGGAAGCCGATCCGTGAGGCGGCGTCGGCGAGGAAATCAGCGTCCTGCTCCGCGCCGTGATAGCCGGGCAACAGCGGCACACCGGAGGTCTCCATGAGCGCCTTCGCCGCCGACTTGGAGCCCATCGCGCGCATCGCGGAGGCCGGCGGACCGACGAAGATCAGCCCCGCTTCCGCGCACGCCTCGGCGAAGATCGGATTCTCAGACAGAAAACCGTAGCCCGGATGCACCGCCTCCGCGCCCGTTCGACGCGCGGCGGCGATGACGCGCTCGATGCTGAGATAGCTGTCACGTGCCGGTGGCGGTCCGATCCGAACGGCGCGATCCGCTTGCGTGACGTGCAGCGCGTTGGCATCGGCGTCCGAATACACCGCGATCGTGGTGATCCCCATGCGCCGCGCGGTGCGCGCGATGCGGCAGGCGATCTCGCCGCGATTGGCGATGAGCAGGGAAGAGAACATTCCTTTGCCCATCACATCCTGAACACGCCGAAGCGCGTTCGTTCGATGGGCGCGTTGAGCGCGGCCGACAGCGACAGGCCCAGCACGCGCCGCGTGTCCGCGGGGTCGATCACGCCGTCATCCCACAGCCGGGCGGTCGCGTAGTAGGGATGGCCCTGCTGCTCGAACTGGTCGCGCAGGGGGGCCTTGAAGGCCTCCTCCTCCTCGGCCGACCACGACTTGCCGCGCGCGTCGAGATTGTCGCGGCGGACGGTGGCCAGCACGCTCGCCGCCTGCTCGCCGCCCATCACCGAGATGCGCGCGTTCGGCCACATCCACAGGAAGCGCGGATCGTAGGCGCGGCCGCACATGCCGTAGTTGCCGGCGCCGTAGCTGCCGCCGATGATGAAGGTGAATTTCGGCACCGAGGTCGACGCCACCGCCGTCACCATTTTCGCGCCGTCCTTGGCGATGCCGCCGGCCTCGTATTTCCGACCGACCATGAAGCCGGTGATGTTCTGCAGGAACACCAGCGGAATGCCGCGCTGGCTGCACAACTCGATGAAATGCGCC
>DATIMU010000101.1:0-10816 GCA_035475015.1 Acetobacteraceae bacterium | reverse complement strand
CGCGCGCGGATCTCCGCCACGCTCGCCCGGATCAGCTCCGGGTCCTTCGCCGCCCAGCCGAGGGTCATGAAGCCGCCGACATAGGTCGGCACCGCCGCGACGTAGGCGGTGACGTGCGGGAAGAACCCGGCGCGCCGGGCGCTGGTCTCGCGCAATTCATCGGCCTGCATGAAGGGCACGCCGCACTGGTTGACGACGGTGCCCCGCGCGGTGAGCACCCGGGCACAGTTGGCGTAGAACGCATCCGTGAACAGCACCTCGCCGACGCCGATCGGGTCGGTGCTGTCGACAATGATGACGTCGAACGATGCGTCGGGCGCACGTTGCACGTAGTCGATCCCGTCGCCAACGACGACATCGGCGCGGGCATCGTGCCAGGCGCTGCCGGCGATGTTGGGCAGATGCTGCTTGGCGAGGCGAATTACCTCGCCGTCGATCTCGACCATCACGACGCGCTGGACGGCGCGATGGCGCAACGCGCGGCGCAGGACGCCGCCGTCGCCGGCGCCGATGATGAGCACGCTCGCGGCCGCGCCGTGCGCCAGCAGCGGCACATGGGTCAGCATCTCCTGGTAGACGAACTCGTCCCGCTCGGTGATCTGGATCACGCCGTCGAGCACCATGACCCGCCCGTGCGAGGCGCTGTCGAAGATCACGATGTCCTGGAACGCGCTGCGCGCCCGGGCAAGCTCGCGCCTGACCCGAAAGCGCTGGCCCCAATCGGGATACAGCGTCTCGTTGATCCAGTTATCGGTGGCCATCAGATCCTCCGAAACGCAACGGCCCGGATGCGGCACCCGGGCCGTTGCTCACGCCAGCCGTGCAGGGTTACGCGATCAGCCCGCGCCGCTGCTCTCCGAGGTGAATGGACGTCGGCTGGAACGCCGCCTTCAGCACCGGCAGCGAATCGTAGGGATTGCACGACCCGCACATGAAGATGTCGACCGCGGCAAAATCCCGCTCCGGCCAGGTGTGGATCGAAATATGGCTCTCCGCCAGAACGACCACGCCCGATACGCCGGCATCCGGGCCGAAATGATGGAAGTGGCTGTGCAGGATCGTCGCACCCGCCGCGACCGCCGCCGCGCGCAATGCCGCGTCCACCGCCTCCTTGTCGCCGAGATTCCGGGCGCCCCACAGGTCCACCAGCAGATGCGTGCCGGCGAACTTCACCCCGTCCTTCTCGACGAAGTAGTCTTTCTGCTCTTCATGGGAGCCAGGCCCCTGAGCGTTTAGCGTCGTCTGGTTCTCGCTCGGAAGTTCCGAGACCATCCCCAGCGGGCTGAGTGCGTCCATCGCGTACCCTCCTACCAGCAGACGGCCTGTTGGGAACGCGCGGACATGCGCGAACCCCCTGGGGCCAAGGAGGGCGGAACATGGGGAAAAGGGGGGGGCCATGCAAGTGGAATTCTCCCCTTCGCCGCGCCAGGCGCGCATGGCCGAGACGCGCCGTTACGCCGGCGCCTCAAGGGCTCGAGCGGGCCGGCGTCATGGCCTTCAGATCGGTCGGGATGCCGCGCGCCAATGCGATCTCACGTCCCGCGCGGCTGATATCCGCGCTGCCCTGGATCGGGCCGGACGTCAGCAGGCGGAACATGTCGCCGAGCGAACCGCCAGCCATCCGCTGGCCCTCCCGCTGGCGCAGGGCGGCCAGGGCGGCCGGATCGCCGGCCTGCGCCGTCGCCCCCGCCAGCCGCAGCAATGTCCGGCGCTGCGTGTCATTGAGCGGTCCAGTGGCGGGCACCGTCTTGCCGGCGTAGTCGGCAAGAGCGTGCTCGGCCTCCCGCCAGTCCCGCGCCTCTTCGAGGATGTCGGCGCGCGCCGCGTCCGCCTCCGCGCTGCCCGCTGCCTCGAGCAGTGCAATGGCCGTCCCTTGGTCGCCTCGCCGGGCGAGCGCCCGCGCCTGCACCAGGACGCGCTGCTCGACGAGCTCCGCCGGCAGCTCGTCGGCACCCGAGGCGGACAGCGCCGCGAGCGCGCCATCGGCATTGCCCTCGCGCAGCCGCGAGGATGCGAGACGCAAGCCAAACCCGGCGCGCGCGGCGCCGGCGGAGGACTGGACCAGCTTGGCAAGCACCGGGTCCGCCCGCTTCGGCAGGTCCAGCGCGAGCAGGCGATCGGCCAGCCGCGCGGCCAGCTCGGCGCCTTGCGCGCCGTCAGGCAGCAGGTCCGCGTTTTCGTCGACCAGTGCCACCAGATCGAACGGCGATTGCCGGTCCGCGTCGTGATCGGCCAGGAACGCGGCGAAGAGTTCCTTCAGGCGCTCATGGATCGCCGGTTGGTCATCCGGCGCGAGCGTCTCGGTCTCTCGCAGCAGCGCCAGGGCCGCCCGCCAGTTCCCCGACTGGCTGCGCAGTTCGGCCACCCGTTCGCGCAACGCGAGTTCGTGCTGGTCGCCGCGCCAGGCATAGAACTGCTTCTCCAGCGCATCGGCCGCCTGTTTCGCGTCGATCGCGCCGGTCGACAGCCGCAATTCGACGGCGCGCGGCGCTGCCCGGACACGAGCCAGCCGATCGGCGCCGGCGGCCAGCCGATCGAAAATCGCCAGCGCGCCATCCTTGTCCCCCTTCGCCTGCAGCCAGATGCCACGCGCCAGGGCGAGGCTCCGATCATCAGGGTGACTGGAGAACAACGCATCGACGCCCTCCGATTTATTGAGCGCCATCGTCTCGGCCACGAGCGGCAGCAGGCGGCCGCGCAATTCCGCGGGGTACGAGAGCAGCAGCGGCAAGGTGGCGGCGAACACCGATGCGGCGGCCGGGGAGCCCTCGTGCTGCCTCGCCTCTCGCACGGCACGCCACAGGGCGATTTCGTCGGTTCCGGTCAGCCGCGGATCGGACAGGCCATCGGCCTCGTCATCCCGCCCCGCCAGCAACGCCGCGATCGCGCCCAACCCGATGGCGTCGGGGTCGTCGGCTTCCCGCGCATCGCCGGCGGCGGCAAGCCGCAGCATGGCTTGCGCCTCCGCGCCAAGGCCGAGCGCCACCATGGTCTGCGCCGCAGCCCGCCGCGACGGCGCCCGGGCAAGCGGCGGGGCCATCGCCGCGGCGTCGATTTCGCTCTGCAGCTGGCGGAGCAAGCTCGCCGTCGGCAAGGGAGGAAGATCGTAGCGACGGGTCATGCCGGTCGCGCCGGCGTAAGCCGCCGCATCCGGCGGCGAGGCCGCCAGGGCAAGGCCGGCCGGCGCGGCGGTGAGCTGGAACCCGTTCTGCACGACGCGCAGAAGGATCTTGTCGGACAATGGCTCGACGGCGATCCCTTGCCACGTCGGCAGCAGGACGAACTCGCTGGTGCGGCGCGACACGGGCACGCCCTGCCCGGGCTGGCGCAACGTGCCGACCAGCACGATCCCGCCGGTATCCGGATCGGAGATGCTGACCACCGCGCCCGGCGCGGCGGTGGCAAAATCGAGGCGGCGGTCGGCCAGCACCGGCCCGATCGCCTCGACCGGACTCGCGGCGGCGCCGGCGGTGACCGTCCAGCCGTTCGGGGTCCGCGCCACGGCCAATTCGGTGCCCGCCGGCGGGCGGAACCGAATGACCGTCGCGGTCGGCAGCAACTGGACCGCCGCCGAGCCGAACACGCGATCGCCACGCAACGCGGCAAGATCGAGAGGCCGCGCCTCGTCGAACACCAGCAACGCGGTGTCGCCGCGGCGAAAGGCGGCGAGGCCGGTGGTGGACCCGAACGGGAGCGAAATCGCCGACCCGACGACACCCGGGGGCAGTGCGGCGCGGGTGACGACAAGCGCCAGCGGGCCAGCGACACCCGCCGGCGCGGGAGGTCGCGCAAGGTCGGGACGCAGGAGATCCTGGGGCGGTTTTCGCTGGTCGGAGGCTTGCCTTACGGATGAAGGCTGGGCGGATGAAGGCTGGCCGGATGACGGCGGCCCGGACGATGGCGGGCCGGGGACGGGGCTCGGAGTTGGCGGGGTCGGCGGCTCCTGACGCGAGAGGCCCGGGGACAGTGCGGCCGGTCCAGCCTCGGCTGTCTGCGTCGCGACCGAAGCGGCGTTCGCTGGCCGGCCGCCCTCAGGCGCTGGCAACGGCGGGTGCGCCGGTGCGCTCGCCACGTCAGCGGGATGCGCGGCGGCGGGCGCCGGAGCGGTCGACTTGTCCGGCGGCGATGGCGGTGCGGCAGCGCCCGATGGCGGCGCGGCACCGGCCGCGACCTCCGGCTCCGGGTCCAGCACGTCGATGACGACGCCGTTCCCGAGCCGCCACGGATGGATCGTGGTGGCGGGCGAGACGACGATATCCGCCTGGCCGTCGCCTCCGATGATCCGTTGGACGTTGCGCGCACGCGATGACGCCGAGCCGATCCTGCCCGCGCCGTCGAACCGCAGGCGAACCCGATCGCCCTCCCGGGTCAGCCTGAAGACGACCCGCTCGGGAAAATCGAACACCACGCGGCCGAAGCCGGGATGGTCGCCGCTGCGCACCCGCACTGCGGCGTCGTCGTCCCCCCAGGCGGCGGGAGCCGCGAGCAAGCCGAGGCAAAGCCAGAGCAGCGGAACCGCCAGAAGCCCGGCGCGACGCATCAGTCGAAGCTGGCCAGCAGCTTGTCGATATCCGACTGGTCCATCGCCGCTGCCGGCAGCTGCGGCCCGTTGAGCAGCAGCGAGGGATCGGGCATCGCTTCCGACCTCGGCCGGTTGGCGGAGCTCCCGAACGCCGCCACCATGTGCGCCACCTTGGCCTCGATCGTCTTGAGCGTGGCGACCACCTTGGTGATGCGCTGCCCGGTGATGTCCTGGAAGCCGCACGCCTCATAGATGCGCGTCGTGGCATCCTGCAGCTGTGCCGCCGATTCGCCGGTGAGCTCGTCGGCGACCCGATCCAGGGTTTCGCAGGTCTCGAGGATCTGATCGGTCGCGGCGGCGGTGTGCGCGACGATGGCATCCAGCTCGTCCGTGGCCGAGGGGATGTGGTTGTCGGTGATGTCGTCGACGCGCAGCGCCGCGATCTCGGCCTTGGCCGAAGCAATGGTCCGGCCCAGCTCCTCGACCTCGGCGATGAGCGAGGTCTCGCTGGTATCCGGATCATCGTCCGCCATGCCGAGAACCGCTCGCACCACGTCGGCGACCAGCTCCGGCTCGGCCCCCGGAAAGCGGCCGGCGATCGAGGACAAGCGATCCGCGATGGCAGACACCGTCGCCAATACCGCGTCAGGCATTCCCCAGCACCTTCTCGATTTTCTCCCGCAACGTCTCCGCGTTGAACGGCTTGACGATGTAGTTGGAGACGCCGGCCTGCTTGGCGGCGACCACGTTCTCCGTCTTGCTTTCGGCCGTAATCATGATGAAGGGCGTGGTACCCAGCCTGGCGTCGGCCCGCACTTCCTGGAGCAGCTGGAGGCCGGTCATCGGCACCATGTTCCAGTCGCTGATGACCAAGCCGAAATGCCCGGTCCGCAGCTTGGCGAGAGCGTCGGCGCCATCGGTCGCCTCCTCCACGTTGTGAAACTCGATCTGCTTCAGCAGATTGCGGATGATGCGGAGCATCGTCTTGTAGTCATCCACGATCAGCACGTTCATCGACTTGTCGATCGGCATCCTTCAATCCTCACGGTGTTCGGAAAAGCATGGCGCCCGTCAGCCACCGGCTGCCGTGTTCTGGTCTGAGCTGGCGCGTGTCCGCATCCGGGCCAGCTCGGTCGTCACCTCGCGCGCCTTGTCGGGCTGCATCGCGGCCATTATGGCGGCCGCCTTGGCCTCCTTCATCCGGTCCACGACCTGCAGCAGCACCTGCATGTCGAGCTCGTTGAAGATCAGCGCGGCGTCACGCGGCTTCATGCTCTCGTAGAGCTTCACCAGCCCGCGCCAATTCGCCTCGTCACGGGACTTGCGCGCGCTCTCCATCCCCTCCAGGCGGGTTTGCAGCGCCTGCAATTCATCGACCCGGGCCGACAGCTTGCGCTCGGCGGCGGCGAGCACTGCCTCGCGCGCGGCAAGCGTTGTTTCCCGGGCGTCCAATGCCTGGCGCCGCTGGCGCAGCTCGAGCAATAGCGTACGCTCGCTGTCGCTGACCGGAGTCGGCTCCGCGACCCCAATCGGGGTGGCCGATGCCGGGATCGGCGCGGCCTTCGATGCCGGAGTAGGCGTGGCAGACGCCTTTGAGCTGTTCGGATGCACTGCCGGCGAGGCCGACGGTGCCGTGACCGATGCGGCCGGCGCCGGCTCGGCCGCGTTCGCCGGCACCGCCGCGCGCACGAGGTCGATCGACTTCACCGCCAGCAGGCCGGCCAGCGCGAAGATCGTGACCGGCAACAGACGTGGAGGCGCGATACGCGGGCTCATCGCGCGAGCCTCAGAGCCTTGATGAGATCGCGCTCGGCCTGACTGCGGACCCGGGCTTCCGCCGGCTCGGTGTCCGCACTCGGCAGGCCGACGGGCTGCGCGGCCATCGGACGCGCCGGCTCGGCGGCAAGCGGGCGGCCGGAACGCACCAGCGCGTCGATCCGGTCGGCCAGCCGCTCGCCGCGCTCGGTGAGGAACACGAGATCGTCCTTGAGCCCGGAGGCTGCCTCGATCTGGCGGGCGATCTGCCGCCCCGCCCCCTCGGCGGCATCGCGCAAGCGGTCGATCCCGGCTTCCGCCTGTCGTGTACTGGCGTTGAACCCCGTCACCAGATCCTCCAGCACGGCCCGATCGCGCTTTAGCACGCCGAGCGCGCGTTCGAGCCGCAATGCATGAAACAGCGTGGCCGCCAGCAGGCCGACCAATGCTATCTCCAGCAACCATTCCATTCCGGCCATCTTGGCCACTCCGGGTTAGCGATCGGTCAATCGCGGGCCACTCACCGTGTGATTATCGAGGGTCGCTCATCGCTCGGTCGTCTGGCCGCGCGGCAGCTCCCGCTCGATGCGGACCGCCATGCGGCTCTTGCGGCGGCCGAGCTTGCCCTCGAACAGCGGCACCGCGCCGCAGCGCAGCTGGACTGGCGCGTTGGGGGCCGCGTTCAGCACGATGCGGGTGCCGGGCTTGAACTCCATCACGTCCGACAGCCGCATCACCTGCTCGTCGAGCACCACGTCGAGGTCAACGTCCGTGCTCCACAGCTCTTCGGCGAGATGGGTCTCCCAGATCGAGTCGCGGCCGAATTTCTCGCCCATGAACTGCTGCAGCAGCAGCTCGCGCACCGGCTCCAGCGTGGCGTAGGGCAGCAGCAGCTCCATCCGCCCGCCACGATCCTCCATGTCGACCCGCAGGCGCGCCAGAACCGCCGCGTTCGACAGGCGATTGATTGTCGCGAAACGCGGGTTCACCTCCAGCCGCTCGAAACGGAAGGTGACCGGACACAGCGGATCGAAGCTGGCGGAAAGATCGGCGAGAACGACGGTGATGAGGCGCTCGACCAGGGTGCGCTCGATCGTCGTGTAGGGGCGCCCCTCGATCCGCATGGCGGCGGTACCCCGACGGCCGCCGAGCAGCACGTCGACGATCGAGTAGATCATCGAGCTGTCGACCACCATCAGGCCGTAATTGTCCCACTCCTCCGCCTTGAACACGGCGAGCATCGCGGGCAGCGGGATCGAGTTGAGGTAGTCGCCGAAGCGCAGGCTGAGGATGTTGTCGATGCTGACCTCGACATTGTCGCTGGTGAAGTTGCGCAGGCTGGTGGACATGATCCGCACCAGCCGGTCGAACACGATCTCCAGCATCGGCAGCCGCTCGTACGAGACGAGGCCGGAGCTGATGATCTTCTGCATCCCCGTCCGGTTCTCGCCGGACGACGGCCCGTCGTCGAAGCCGAGCAGGCTGTCGATCTCGGCCTGATTGAGCACGCGGGCCGACTGCGCCCCTTCGTCCTCGCTCTCCGCCGCGGCCCCCCAAGCGGCCGCGAGATCCTCGTCGGACGGTTCGTTCGATGGCGACGATCCGCTCATTGGACCAGCATCTCCGTGAACAGCACGTCGGTGACACCGCCGCCCGGGACGGCGATGTTGGCGCGGGCGATCAGCTCCTCGCGCAGGCGATGGATGCCGGCGGAGCCGCGCAGCTCCTCCGGCCGGGTCTCGCGCAGGAAGGTCTGGAACATGTCGAGCAGGCGCGGCATGGCCGCCTGCACGCGGGCGACGTCCTCCAGCTTGGCGACCTCGAGCCGCGGCTTGACCTTGATGTAGCTGGGGCGGCGGGGATTGCCGTTGAGATTGGCGACCAGCTCCGGCAGCTCCACATAGACCGGCGCCGGCGCCGCCGCGTTCTCGTGCTGCGCGCCGTGCGGCTGTTCGTGCGCGAGGCCGAGCAGGCGGGGCAGCACGCCGCTGAACCACAGGCCGCCGCAGACCAGCACGAGCAGAACCGGTACCGCGATGATGACCAGCTTCTTCCGGCCGCCCTTCGCCGCGGCCTCACCGGCCGGCGCCGCTTGCTCCAATGCCGCCGCCGCACTCATGCAGCCCCCCGTCGCGGTCACCAATGCCGCTGCCGGCAAGCTGTCAGGGGGCGGTTAACGAAGCGTTGCGAAGCACGCGACGCCCGGTTTGCCCCGGCAATTTCGTCACTGGCCCGGCAGGTTCTGCCCGCCCGGCGCTCTCGAGGCTCCGATTGCGCGCGGCATCCGGCGCCATCGGCCTTGGCACGGGCCTTGCTGCTTGGGTCGACACGACGCTCGACCACGACGCTCGACCACGACGCTATCTCGCCACCACGCTGGGAGTGCCGCCCGATGGACACCGCCACCTACGTCGCCACCTCCCGCCTGGTCGCGCAGCAGCGCGCCATGGATGTGCTCGGCGACAATATCGCGAACGCCGGCACGCCCGGCTTCAAGGCCGAGCGCGTCCTGTTCAGCGATTGGCTGGCCCGCCAGCAGGGCACAGAGGCGCCGCGCGGCGGGCGGACCATCGCCTATACCCAGGATCGGGCGACCTATCGCGAGCTGGAGCCGGGCTCCGTGTCGCACACCGGAAACCCGCTCGATGTCGCGATCACCGGCGACGGCTACTTCACTGTCGGCGCCCCGCAGGGCCCGAGACTGACCCGCGCCGGCCGGTTCGGCCTGATGCCCGACGGGACCATCGCCGATGGCGCCGGAAACGCGCTGCTCGATACTAACGGCAAGCCGCTGCAGATCGCCCAGGCCGATACCAGGATCACCATAGCCGGGGACGGCACGGTCAGCAGCGAGAACGGTCAGATTGGCAAGATCGGCATCGTCAAGCCCGCCGATCCGCGGCGGTTGCAGGCCGAGGGCGGCCGCCTCGCCCGCGCCGATACGCCGACCAGTCCCGTCGCCACGCCCAAGATCGTGCAGGGGGCGGTGGAAGAGTCCAACGTGCAGCCGATCACCGAGATGACGCGGATGATGACCGGCCTGCGCGAGTTCCAGTTCGTCAGCCAATTCGTCCAGGGCGAGTCGGACCGCCAGCAGAGCGCGATCGACAAGATCCTCACCCGCCGCACTTGATCCGCGCCGGCACCCCCGCCCGCAACCCGACCAGAGGACCACAATAGATGCGCTCGCTCGATATCGCCGGCACCGGGATGCAGGCGCAGCAGACCAATGTCGAGGTCATCTCCAACAACATCGCCAACATGACCACCACGGGGTTCAAGCGGCACCGCGCCGAGTTCCAGGACCTGATCTACGAGAATCTGCGCCGCGTCGGCTCCAACAGCAGCGATTCTGGAACGATCGTGCCGGCCGGCGCCCAGGTCGGGCTCGGGGTGCGCACCGCGGCGATCTACCGGATCTCCGAGCAGGGCAATCTGCAGCAGACCAGCAACAGCCTGGATCTGGCAATCAAGGGCAACGGCTATTTCCAGGTCACGCTGCCGAGCGGCGACACTGCCTACACCCGCGACGGCACCTTCGGCCTGTCGCCGGACGGCACCATCGTGACGGCGGACGGCTACGCGGTCCAGCCGAGCGTCACCGTTCCGCCCAACGCCAAATCGGTGACGATCAACAACACCGGCCAGGTGCAGGTCTCGATCGACGGCCAGACGGCGCCGACGACGGTGGGCACCATCCAGCTCGCGGTGTTCCCCAACGAGGCCGGGCTTGAGGCCCAGGGCGACAACCTGCTGCTGCAGAGTGCGGCGTCCGGCAACCCATCGACGGGCAATCCGGCATCGCCCGGCTTCGGCGCGGTGATGCAGGGCTTCGTCGAGACCTCCAACGTCAACGTGGTGAGCGAGATCACCAACCTGATTACCGCCCAGCGCGCCTACGAGATGAACAGCCGGGTCATCACCACGAGCGATCAGATGCTTTCCACGCTGACCAATCTGAGGTGACGCCATGCGACCCGTCCTCCTCTGCCTCGCCGCGATGATCTCCCTGCCATGCCATGCCGCGACCCTGCGGCCGATGACGACGCTGAGCGCGCCCACCGTCCGGCTATCGGATCTGTTCGACGATGCCGGACCGAACGCCGCGCGAATCCTCGGCCCCGGGCCGGCGCTCGGCGGCAACATCGTCGTCGAGGCCCCACAGCTCGCCGCCATCGCCCGTCAGTTCGGCGTCGACTGGCGACCATCCTCGCCGGGCGACCGCGCGGTGCTCGACCGGCCCGGCCGCCAGATGCCCCGTGATGAGGCGATCGCCCCGGTGCGCGCGGCGCTGATCGAGGCGGGCGCTTCCGCCAACTGCGACATCGAGCTGCCCGGCTTCACGCCGCCCCAGGTTCCGTTGACCGGCGCCGTCCATTCCGTCGTGACGCAGCTGCAGTACGACGCCCCCTCCGGCCGCTTTTCGGCAGCCCTGTCGTTAACCGGCGATTTCATGCCGCCGGTTACCATGCGGCTCGCCGGACGAGTGCAGGAGACGATCGAAGTGCCCATCGCCACAACCAGGCTCCCCGCCGGCGC
>DATIMU010000100.1:0-4636 GCA_035475015.1 Acetobacteraceae bacterium | reverse complement strand
GGAAAAAACTTCTCTCGGCTAGCGTGGGGGGCGTCGGGCGCGGCGGCTCCGATCGGCGCGGATCATGCGGAGCAGCATCCCCTCGCGCAACCCGCGATCCGCCACGACGACCTTCGGCGCCGGCCAGACCCGGGTGATGGCGGCGTACACGGCGCAGCCGGGCAGCACGAAATCCACCCGTTCCGGGCCGACGCAGGGGTGTCGGACCAGCCCCTCCCGGCCGAGCGTGCGCAAGCTCTCGAGCGCCTGCGACGCCGCCTCGCTGGTGAGCACGGTGCCGTCGACCAACGGCCGGCGGTAGCGCGCGAGCCCGAGTGCCACGCCCGCCAGCGTGGTGACGGTGCCGCTGGTGCCGAGCAGGCGGACGCCGCCGTCGCGGATCTCGTGGGCGATGCAATGCACCGATTCGAAGGCCGCCAGACGGCCGGCCACGTCATCGACCATCGCGCGGAAGCCGTCATCGGTGAACCCGGCCGCGCCGAACCGGTCGGCCAGGGTCACGACGCCCACGGGGAGCGAGGCATAGCCGATCAGCTGCGGCCGGCCGTGCTCGGCCAGCCGCACCCAGGCGAGTTCGGTCGAGCCGCCGCCGATGTCGAACAGCAACGCCCGCCGCTCGCCGCTGTCCAGCAGGGGGGCGCAGCTTTCGAGGGCAAGCTCGGCCTCCTCGCGGGTGGAGATGACGTCGATCGGCAGCCCGGTCTCGCTGCGCACGCGGGCGAGGAATTCCGACCCGTTGGCGGCGCGGCGGCAGGCCTCGGTGGCGATCGCCCGGACCGAGCGCACCGGCCGGCGGGAGAGCCGCGCGGCGCAGGCGTGCAGGGCCGCCATCGCCCGTTCCATGGCGGTCGCGCTGAGGCGCCCGGTGTGGTGCAGCCCCTCGCCCAGGCGGACGATGCGGCTGAAGCTGTCGAGCACCCGGAAGCTTTCGCCGGCGGGGGCGGCCACCAGCAGGCGGCAATTGTTGGTGCCGAGATCGAGCGCGGCGAAGGTCGGCCCCCCACGGGCGGGGAAGGGGGCTTGGCTTGCGGCATCCAGAGAGTGCGCGGCAGGCTCGACCATCGGCTCGGCTTCCGCTCCTTATATGACATTCTCGTCACACGGCGCGTGGCCGGCAAGCATCATTTCCTGGTGTGTTGCCGCGCGCTGGCCCGCGTGCTATCCGCCCGGCTCCGGCTTCCCGCTTGGGGGATAGTTTAGCGGTAGAACTCCCGGCTCTGACCCGGGCAGCCTTGGTTCGAATCCAGGTCCCCCAGCCACGCGCCAGCCGGCCGACCCTCCGAGAGTTGCGGACCCACGCTTCCGCCGCGGGAGCTCTTGCGCTGCTGGGGCGCGATCTTGTGTCATGTCGCACCGGCCTGTTGCGCCGCATTACGAATAGGGGTTTGTTCATGAGGTCGCTTTTCGCCGTCGCCGCGGCGGTGTTCTGGGTGTTCGCGTTCTCCGCATCGGCGCAGCCGGTCGCCCCTACCGACGAGGGGCCGATCAAGCTCGGGGCGATCCTGGATATGGGCGGGCTGTATGCGGATGTGACGGGGCCCGGCAGCGAGACCGCGGCGCGCATGGCAATACAGGATTTTGGCGGCAAGCTGCTTGGGCGCCCGATTCAGTTCATGGTGGCCGACCACCAAAACAAGCCGGACATCGCCGCATCGATCGCGTCCAAGTGGTTCGATTCGGAAGGCATGACGGCGATCATGGACGTCGCGGCATCGTCGCCGGCGCTCGCGGTGATGAACGTCGCCGATCAGCGACACAAGATCGTCATGCTGAGCGGTCCCGGGGCGCTCGCGATCACCAACAAGAACTGCACGCCCACAACGGTGCATTGGGTCTACAACACCTACGGCAACGCGCATACCGTCGGGCGCGCCATCCTGCGGCAGGGTGGCAAGACCTGGTTCTTCATCACCGCCGACTACACGTTCGGCCATGCGCTGGAAGCCGACACCAGCGCGGTGGTGAAGGCCGCCGGCGGCAAGGTCCTGGGCGACGCCAAGGCGCCGCTCGACACTGCCGATTTCTCGTCGATGCTGATCATCGCGCAGCAATCCGGCGCCGACGTGATCGGGCTCGCCAATGGTGGCAACGACACGATCAACGCGGTGAAGCAGGCCTCGGAGTTCGGCATCAGCCGCGGTAAGCAGAAGATCGCGCTGCTCGGCGCCAACATCAACGATGTGCATGGCATGGGCCTCGACATCGCCCAGAACCTGCTGGTCGCCGACGCCTTCTACTGGGACACCGACGACGCGACGCGCGCCTTCGCGAAGCGCTTTTACGAGAAGTTGCACAAGATGCCGAACATGCTGCAGGCCGGCCTCTACTCGGCGGTGAACCATTACCTTCACGCCGTGCAGGACGCGGGTACGACCGATTTCGCCGCCGTCATGCAGAAGATGCGCGACACGCCGGTGAACGATTTCTTCACCAAGAACGGCCATGTCCGGAGCGACGGCATGATGGTGCATGACATGCACCTGTTTCAGGTGAAGACGCCCGCCGAATCGAAAGGGGACTGGGACCTCTACAAGCTCGTCTCGACCGTTCCGGCCGACGAGGCGTTCCAGCCGCTCTCGCAATCGCAATGCCCGCTGGTGAAGCACTGAACCGGCTGCATCGGAGACCCACAACTCAAGGACCGCGTTTTTGCGGACGTCGATGAGCGGCCGGGTATGCCGCCGTCGGACTCATCCCGGCGGCGGATAGAGGATCGTCCCGTCCGGCTGCGGCCGGGCGGCGGGCGTCATGGTCGCTGGGTCGATGTGGCCGGCGCCCAGGATATGCCGCACGTCTTGTCCCTCGACGAGCAGGTAGTCGGTGATGATCCGGCGGTGGCAGCGCCACCACACGGCCTCGGCGCACATGATGGCGCAGGTCCGCTCGCCGGCGAGTGCCCGAAGCTCGGTGAGGCCGGCGCGGAATTCGGGGGTCATCGCGTAGTCGGCGTAGTTGCGGAAGCTCGCGTTCTCCCAGAAGCCGTTGGGCGATGCCGGCGTGCCCTTGCGGCGACCGCGCAGGCCGCCGAGCCGGGCCAGATGCCGATAGCCGATCCCGGCATCGGCCAGCTGGTCCGGCAAGCTGTCGGCGTTGAATTGCGGATTGGTGCGGGAGCGCGGGACGGTCCTGACATCGGCAACCAGTTCGCAGCCGGCCTCGCGGAGCAGAGCCACGAACTCGTCGAGGCCGCGCGTCGAATGGCCGATCGTGAAATAGGGCCGCGCCGTGCCGCCTGGCTCGATCCCGGCCGCGGCTTTTATCGCCATCGTATTGATCTTCTTCCCGACTCATATACCCTGGTATGTGGGGACTGCGGCGCCCTTGGCCGCGGCGATGCTGCATGGGTGGGGGTAAGCGATATGGGCGGCTTGATGAAGGATGTCCTCGTCGGGGGCACGCTGGACGACCTGAACCAGCGGTTCGGGCCGGCCGACGGGATCAAGGAGATGGCCGCGCTGCAAAAGGCATTCGGCGTGTTCTCCCCGCAGCATTCCCTGAAGGACAGTCTCGCCCTGCTCAACATCGGCCCGGTGGAGAATTGGTCGGAGCGGCGCGGCTGGTACAAATACCTCGAATCCCTCAAGACCCTTCCATCGGACAGCGGCAGCCAGAACGCCCACGACCGGATCGTCGAGGCGCTCAAGAGCCATCTGGAATCCCGTGATCCGCTGCCGGTCCATTTCACCGCGCATTCCACCGCGCACAATCCGGGCGTGCTGATCAGCCCCAGCAAGACCGCCCTGGCGTACTCGACCCAGGATTTTCTCACGATCTCGCTGCCGATGACCGCGGTGGAAAAGGATCGCGGGAAACGCCGGGCGGGCAGCGCGAGCGGGTGATCCCAGGGTGGGCTTCGCGTGCCCCGCGACAGAGGCGGACGCCGCCGATCTCGCCGACGTCCGCGCGAGCATAGGGCGCTATTACGCCGGAAAGATTCTGCGGCATGGCGCGACGCCGCGCGGGGTCGACTGGACCTGCACCGCCACGCAGGAGTTGCGCTTCGTCCAGCTCCTGCGGGTTTGCGGCGCGGCGGCGCGGTTCTCGCTCGACGATTTCGGCTGCGGCTACGGCGCGGTGCTGGGCTATCTCGAACGATGGCACGGGCACGCGACCGTCGATTATCTCGGCCTCGACCTGTCGGCGACGATGGTGCGCCGGGCGCGCCACCAGTGGGGCCACCGCGCCGGCGCGCGCTTCGTGGTCGGCGCCACGAGCCCGCGCGTGGCCGACTACGCCATCGCGAGCGGCCTCTTCAATGTGCGGCTGCAGGAGGCGCCGGATCGCTGGACGGCGTTCATCGCGCGCACGCTGGCCGACATGGCGGCGACCAGCCGGCGCGGCTTCGCGGCCAACTTCATGGCGCCCGAGGATCGCGCGGCGGACGAGGAGACGGCGCTCTACCGTTCTGCCCCGGCGCCCTGGATCGACTACTGCGAGCGCGTTCTTGGCGGCTCGGTCGAACTTGTCGCCGAGTACGGCTTGCGGGAATTCACGCTCCTGGTGCGCAGCTGAGCGGCAGCGAGAGGATGCGCGCGCGGGCCTGCTCATGCCGCAGCAGGGGCTCGTAGATCCGCGCGCCGGTCTCGCGGATCAGTTGCCCGGCCCGGCGTAGCAGCGCCACATGGTCCCCCTTGTC
>DATIMU010000099.1:0-6279 GCA_035475015.1 Acetobacteraceae bacterium | reverse complement strand
AACCCGCGCTCCACGCCGAGCGTCACCAGCGAAACCGCGCCGGCCGGCTTGCGCCGCACTGCCGCCCAGTTTTCTTCCTGGGCCGCGTCGTGAAAACCGTGCTCGCGCAGCAGATGGGTCAGCCGCTCGCGCGAGCCACGGGTCCAGGCCGCGATGACCAGTCGCCTGCCCTCGTCCGCCCAGCGCGATGCGGCACCGCGCAACTGGTCGAAGACACTCGTGCCAGGGGCGGCACTCGCCTGCGCGAAGATCGGCCCCGGCCGTCCGCCACCCTCCACGCCCACGGCGTCGTCCGGCTTGGCGAAGGGGCTCAGCGCGAATAGCGGGCCGCCCGCAAGCATCGCATCCCATTGCGCGCGGTTGAGGTAGAGCCGATCGGGCGGTAGCGGACGGTAGGGCACCTCGCCTTCGCGCGGCACCGCTTTGCGCGCGGCATAGTGATCCGCGATCATCTCGAGCCGCGCCTCGAGCACCTCCTCGCCCTGATGATCGAGGCTGACCGACGCACCGGGCAGGTAATCGAGCAGCGTCTCCATGCCCTCATGGAACAGCGGTACCCAGTGCTCCATGCCGGGATGCCGCCGCCCTTCCGAGATTGACAGGTAGATTGGGTCTTCCGCGGCCTTGGGGCCGAACAGCTCGCGCCACTCGGTGCGGAAGCGGCCGATCGACGCCTTGTCGAGCGGCACCTCGGAGACCGGGCGCAGGGTCAGCCGGGTCAGCCGCTCGGCGCTGCGCTGGGTGCCGGGGTCGAAGGCGCGGATGCTCTCGATGGTGTCGCCGAACAGGTCGAGCCGCACCGGGTCGGGCTCGCCGGCAGGGAAGATGTCAACGATGCCGCCGCGCGTGGCGTATTCGCCCGGCTCCATCACGGTGCCGGCGCGGACATAGCCGTTGGCTTCCAGGAACTCCGCCAGCGCCTCGGGCCGCACGGTGCCGTTGACCTTCAGCGCCATGCTGGCGCCCTCGAAGGTTTTTCGCGGTGGGATGCGCTGCACCAGCGCGTTCACCGTGGTCAGCACGATGCGCGGCCGGTCGGGCTTCTCCAGGAGCCGCGCCAGGGTGGCGATGCGCTCGGAGACCAGTGCCGGATTGGGCGAAACCCGGTCATAGGGAAGACAATCCCAGGCCGGGAAGCGCAGGATTTCGGCCTCGGGAGCGAAGAACGCCAGCGCCTCGGCGAGCCGCGCCATGCGGGCGTCATCGCGCGTCGCGTGCAGCACCGGGCCGACGAACTCGGCCCGGCGGCGCGCCAGCAGCAGCGCGTCGAAGCCCTCCGGCGCGCCGTAGAGCGGGACCGCGCTCATCGCCCCGCCGCCGCCTGTATGCGCCGTAGCATGGGGCTGTCGAGCTCGGCCGGAATTGGCGCGCGGCCGCACAGCCAGTCGGCCAGCGCCACGTCTGGCAGCTCCAGCACCTCCTCGAGCGCGTCGAGGTCGGCGTCGGTCAGGGTGGCGATCCGGGCGGACACGAAGCCGCCGACGAGAAGATCGTTCTCGTGGGTTCCGCGATGGGTGGCGCGGAACAACAGGCGGCGTCGCCTCGCGTCGAGCGGCTGCTCGCGCGGCTCGGGTCGCGGGGCGTGTTCTGGCTTGCTCATGGGCGGGGTGTCATATAGCGGCCGGTTCCCCGGGTGTCAGCCTTGCAACACGATCCGCTCGCCCCCGTTTTCGCGCCCCTGACCTCGCTGCGCGGCATAGGCCCGGCCGTGGCGAAGCTCCTCGCCCGCGCGGCGGGGGGTGATCGGGTCATCGATCTGTTGTTTCACCTGCCAGAATCCTACCTCGACCGGCGCGATCGGCCGACCATTGCGCGGGCTGTCCCGGGCCGAATCGCCACGCTCGAAGTCGAGATCGTGCGGCACGATCCACCGGCGAGGCCGCGCCAGCCCTGGCGGATCGTGGTCCGCGACTCGACCGGCTTCGCCGAGCTCGTCTTTTTCAAGTTCACGAGACCAGGCCAGATGCCGCCCGGCGCGCGCCTCCTGGTCTCCGGCAAGCTGGAAAAATTTGGGGACCGGCTGACCATGCCGCACCCCGATCACATGGTCCCCGCCGATCGCCCCGAGCGGCTGCCGGGTCTGGAGCCGGTCTGGCCGCTCACCGCCGGGCTGTGGCCGCGCCAGGTCGCGGCGGCGTTGACCCAGGCGCTGACCCATGTGCCGGACCTGCCCGAGTGGCACGACCCGCCCCTGCTCCGGCGCGAGCGCTGGCCGGGCTTCCGTGCCGCGCTGACGGCAGTGCAGGCTCCCACCGAGCATCCGGGCGTCGCACCGCGTCGGCGCCTCGTGTATGATGAACTCCTCGCCGGCCAGGTGGCACTCGCCCTGGTCCGCGGCAGGGTTCGCGCCCGCCCCGGCAGAGCCCTGATCCGGGCTCAGGAGCCGGAGCGCATTGCCCGGAACCGGGCTCCCGACCTCACCGTTATTGCCCGGAACCGGGCTGGCCACACCCTCACCAACGCCCAGATCCGGGCTCTCGCCGAGATCGAGGCCGACCTCGCCGCGCCCCGCCGGATGCTCCGGCTGCTGCAGGGCGATGTCGGCTCGGGGAAAACCCTGGTCGCTGTGCTCGCCATGCTCCGCGCCGCCGAGGCCGGCGCCCAGGCGGCCCTGATGGCGCCCACGGAGGTTCTCGCCAAGCAGCACCACGCCACCCTGTCCCGTCTCTGCCCGGTGCCGGTCGCGCTGCTCACCGGCTCGGTGAAGGGGGCGGCCCGCGCCCATACCCTGCGCGGCCTGGCCGACGGCTCGATCCCGCTCGTGGTCGGCACCCACGCGCTGTTCCAGGAGGCGGTGAGCTATCACGACCTCGCTCTCGCGGTGATCGACGAGCAGCATCGCTTCGGCGTGCATCAGCGCGTCATGCTCGGCGACAAGGGCGAGCGCACCGACGTGCTGGTGATGACCGCGACGCCGATCCCGCGCACCATTCTGCTCACAGATTGGGGCGAGATGGACGTGAGCCGCCTCGACGAAAAGCCCCCCGGCCGCCAGCCGATCCGCACCACCCTGCACTCGCTCGCCACCCTGCCCGACGTGCTCGACGCGCTCGCACGTAAGCTTGAAGACGGCGGCCAAATCTACTGGGTGTGCCCGATGGTGGCCGAAAGCGAGCTTTTGGACGTGGCCGCCGCCGAGGCGCGCTTTGCCGATCTACGCGCGCGCTTCGGCGCGGCGGTCGGCATCGCGCATGGCCAGCAGGATGCCGCGCTGCGCGACGCCGCCCTCGCCGATTTCGCCGCCGGCCGCACGCGCCTGCTGGTCGCGACCACGGTGATCGAGGTCGGCGTCGACGTGCCGCAAGCGACCGTCATGGTAATCGAGCACGCCGAGCGCTTCGGCCTCGCGCAACTGCACCAGCTACGCGGCCGCGTCGGACGCGGCGAGGCCGCGAGCTTCTGTCTGTTGCTGCACGACGACGGCCTCAACGAGACTGCCCGGAAGCGGCTGTTGTTATTGCGCGACACCGAGGACGGCTTCCTCATCGCCGACGAGGATTTCCGCCTGCGGGGCGGCGGCGACCTCATGGGCATCCGCCAATCCGGCGACCCCGGCTTCCGCCTTGCGCATCCCGTGGAGCACGAGGATCTGCTGCACATGGCGAACCGCGACGCCGCCCTCCTGCTCCACCGCGATCCCGCGCTCACCTCAGAACGCGGCCGCGCGGTGCGCGTGTTGTTGCGATTGTTCGAGCGGAGTGTCGCGATGAAGACGCTGGTCTCGGGATGAATCGTGCCTGAATGTCGCCGGCTCGTCCGATCACAAGCGCGAGCAGGCCTTGCCTCAACGGAGCGGTCAGTTCCCGGTCGGCAGCGGAAGGCTGATGCCTTCCTTCTGCAGTTCGTCTCGGACAAATTTGAAACGCTGATAGTCCGACAGCGTGATCGGCCCGTTATACGCCTCGCTCTGCGCCTTGCGCGGCGGATATTTCACGTAGGTCGCCATGAGATCCTTGATCGCCTGGTTGATCGTGACCAAGACCCACGTATGTTCGGTATAGTTGTTCATGAAAACATCGTAGCGTTCCTGTGGGTCCTGCCAGAGGTCGAAAACCTGCGGAACCGTCGCGACATACTGCTCCGGTCCCTTCCAGCCGAGGTTTGAGTCGACGGCGAGGCCACCTGTCTTCACGCCGTCATCGCCACGGAGATTGAACAGCGCCTTGTAGTTGCCGACGCGAGCGGCGCCGGCGTGAGCTCGTTCTCGGTGAAGTAGAACCACGAATCTCTCGGTGATTTGTCCGTGCCGAACAGGACCGGCGTGATGTCGTGGCTGTCGAAGATGATCGGCTTTCCCTCGCGGTCGTTGTCCGGCAGCTTCGCCCCGCCGAGCGAGGCGAACGTCGCCATGTAATCGAGACCTCCGACGATCTCCGAGTTCCTGCTTCCGGCCTTGATGCCCGGCCCCCAGGCGATGGACGGAACCCGCGAACCGCCCTCGCGGTCCGTCCCCTTGGTGCCGCGGAACGGCGTATAGCCGGCATCCGGATAGACGTCCTGCCAGGCGCCGTTGTCGCTGGTCCAAAAAACATAGGTGTTCTTGTCGAGCCCGAGCGCGCGCACCTTGTCCATGATGCGGCCGATGCGCGTGTCGTTCTCGACGACGGAGTCGGCGTATTTGGATTTCGAGGGAGACTTATGGACGAATTCCGGCGCCGGCAGGTTCGGCTGATGCACCTTCATGAAGTTGATGCTCATGAAGAACGGCTGGCCTGACTTGCCGTTCTGATCGAGATAGTCGATCGCGGCCTTCTCGACATACTCGTCGAAGAACGGAATCCCGACGACGCCCTTGTCCGGCGTGTTGACGTATTCGCCGTTGATCTTGAACACCTCGCGCGGCGCCTCGCCGGCTTTGCCCTCCAGCGCGCCCTTGGTCACTTTCTGGAACATCGCCCGCAGCTTCGGGTCCATGTCCGGGAACCAGTTGGGGTCGGCGTACGTGTACGCGTTGAGGTGGTAGAGCCCGCAATACTTCATCTCGTCATAGCCCTGCGCGTTGGGCATCGCGTAATCCGCCTCGCCGAGATGCCATTTGCCGACGAAGAAGGTCTTGTACCCCGCGGTCTTGAGCACCGATGCTAACGTCCACTCAGCGGCCGGCAGACCGCCGCCCTGCCCCTGGAAGGCCACCGTGGTCATGCCGCTGCGATTCGGGATGCGCCCCGTTTGCATGGCGGCACGACCGGGCGTGCAACTCGGCTGCGCATAGAACGACGTGAACATCATGCCTTCCGCCGCCATGCGGTCGATGCTTGGCGTCGGCATACCCCGCGCTTCGCCGCCCAGATAGACGCCGGCGTCGCCGTAGCCGAAATCGTCAGATATGATCATGATGATGTTGGGCTTGTTGCCGCTCGCCGCCGTGACCGGCTGGCTGCCGGTCGTCGTGGTGGTCGGCTGAGCAGGCGTGGTCTGCGCATTCGCGGGCGATGCCAGGATCGTGGCCGCCGCTGTCGTCGTGCCCAGCAGCACGCCCCGACGACCGAGACCGGTCTTTTTCCCGCTGTCCCTGTTATCGCTCATGATAGCTTCCCTTCCCTCGTACGACGCAACGAAAGCCGACGTGGCTCGTCGACGTGTCGACCGGTTCGGCATGGCGCGCGGCCGGCCGGTAGCGGCGGCAGTAGTTCGGCGCGCAAAGATGAGAGCCCCCCTTGATGACCTTGCGCGGAATCCTGATGTCGGGCATCTGCGGATCGTAGCTCGCGGCCTCCGGGCCGCCCCGCGGGTTCGCGGGGATGCAGCACGCCTTGGGCGCGTCGGCTGCGTGCTTTGTCGACCACCAGTCCGCGGTCCATTCCCACACGTTTCCGATCATGTCGTAGACCCCGTAGCCGTTCGGCGGAAACGCCTTGACCGGCGAGGTGCGCTTGTAGCCGGGCCGCCTGTGGTGCGGGAATTCACCATGCCAGGTGTTCGCCATCGCGCGGCCGCCGGGCATGAACTCGTCGCCCCAGGCGAACTCGGCGCCCTCGATGCCGCCGCGCGCGGCGAACTCCCATTCAGCCTCCGTCGGCAGTTCTTTTCCGGCCCATGTCGCATAAGCCAGCGTGTCGCCGAACGACACGTGCACGACGGGATGATCGTCGAGCCCCTTGATGCTGCTGCCCGGGCCGTACGGCTGCCGCCAGTTTGCGCCCTTGAGCAGGGTCCACCATTGGCTCCAATCCCGCAGATCGACCGGATGCTTCGGCGGCGTGAAAACCAGTGAGCCGGCGAAGATCATGTCAGGAAGCGATCCGGGATAATCCTTGGGATCGGGCACCAATTCGGCAA
>DATIMU010000098.1:0-2597 GCA_035475015.1 Acetobacteraceae bacterium | reverse complement strand
AGAACACCCGCGCGGTGCCGGGCGGATTGCAGATGGCGGCGGCGAAGAATTCCAAGAAGGGGGCGGTGCGATCTTCGGCGGCGACGGTCAGGCTGGGGAGAAGCACCGCGGCCATATCGGGGGAGGCAAGGGCGCCGGCTGGAGGCGCCATCGGCAGGAGCGCGCCGTTGCTCATCGGTTTCCCGCATCTTCGGCGAGATACACGACCGGCCGCAGGATGCGCACGCCGCGCCAGGGGTGCAACACGAGCAGGTCCGCGTCGCTGCTGACGATCACGCCCGCCCCGACAGCGAGCGTGAGCTCCAGATACTTGTTGTCCTTGGCGTCGCGGCACTCGGTCACCGGCACCGTCGGCGCGCAAAAAATCCGTAGGCGTCAAACAGCGAGAGCACCTCGTCGCGCAGCTCGGGATCGATGAAGCGTGCGAGGCGCGGCCGGGCGAACACGTCAAGCAGCTCCGCGAGGATCGCCTCCGAGACGGCAATCTCGTCCGCCTCGAAGGTGTGACGCATGGCGCGGTCAGGAACGCTACCACGGGCGATCGCCGCGCTGACCAGCGGCGAGGCGTCGATGACGATCACGCGCCGGGCGGCGGCTCTCGGCGCTCGGCGTTGTAGGCGGTGAGTTCCGCTTCGAGGATCTCGTCCGTCAGGCCGCGTCGGCGAGCCTCCGCCGATAAGGCATCCATCGCCGCGAACAACCGCTCGACACCGGCCGGCCGGACCGTGCGCCGGATCAGGCGCTCGACCCGGGCGCGGGTCGCCGGATCCTCGAGCGCGGCGGCGATCTCGGGCTCGACCTCGAGAGTGGCATGGACAGTGTCGGGCATGGCGGCCTCCTGGTGCCGGAACATGTAGGCAGGGGCCGCCGTCGCCGCTACGTCGAGCCGGCCCGGCCGACCAAGGTCGCCGCCGCCAGTGCGACGCAGCGCTCGAACACGTCGAGCGCGTCGAATGCCCGCTCCTGCCCGTCCTGCGGCAGCACCAGCGCGTGGCTGCCCGCCAGCAGCGCGCCGGCCACCATGAGATTGTCGGGCAGACCGAACTCCTCGATGGCGAGGCCAGGGAGCGGGTCGGCAACCGCCTCGACCTGCCGGCGGCTGCGCGCCGCGAACGGCACCACCGCATGCGAGTAGCCGAAGGCCGGGCGGCCCCGCCCGAGGAACCAGCCCAACTCGACCAAGGTGCCGGCATCGGCCGAGGCGCCACGGAACGGCGTCAGGTTGGCGATGACGACGTCGCTCGCCTCCATCATTGCCAGGTTCTGGCGGAAGATCCTGTCCCAGGTCGCCTCGACCGGTACGGCGTCGAGGCTCCCGGCGTCCTCGTCCAGCGGCGCGCGGCCGACCACGCCATGCCGGGCGCAGATCTCGACCTTGCGCCGGGCGTGCTCCCGGGCGGCGGGCAGGAACACATCCGGTCCCGCCAGATAGGCCGTGATCGTCATTCAGGCCTCGCCCATTGCAGTCCGTTGCCCATGCCGAGATCCGATGGTTCAATAAGCCGGTTCGGTATCTGCCGATTTCCTCCGCAGCGCCTGGGGCCTGGCCGCGATGCCCCGCCCTCCGGCAGCCCCGCACCAGCCCTAGACTGGTCTGGGTCGCACGCCGCACGCAGCGATGACAATGCGTCGGTGCATGAGCTGTTCGCGCGCGTCAAGCCTGGCGGGTGTTCGGCGGAGACCGCCACGCGAACGGCGACATCGCCCACAACTGGCCGCCAGCACACCGCTTCGAAGACTACGTGATCACCGTGGATGCCGCCCGCCTGCTCAAGGGTGCGGAGGTCATTGACCGGTAGTGCTGCCCAGGCGGCCTAGCTAGTCTAATAGCCGTCGGCACCTCCAAAAGCCGACGCGGCAGGCCGGGGCGGGTCGCAGATGGGCTCCCGGTTTACGTCGGCGGGAGGTCGCCATTCATCAACGCAGGAGAGCAGCATGAGCCATGACTTTCGCACGGTCGAAGTCCGGTTGTTCACTGATCGGCTCGATTCCTCGGACTGGCGTGTGGAAGCTTTTAACGAGGACCGCAGGTGCGAGGTGGCGATTTTCTCTGGGCCGGATGCCGAGGGCAGGGCGCGCCGGTTCGCGGCTGCTGAGTATGGGCTCCGGGCGGAGGGATAAGCGCAGGGGGCACCCCTTGCGGCAGCTTACGTACTTGAATGCTCCGATTAAGAATTATGGCATGCCCGTCGTCCGTTTCTCTTGGAATCCGCGGCTGGTCGAGGTCCGCCGACAGTGTTGTCCACAGGCCCGGTGGGACAAGCGGCGGCGCGCGTGGGCGATGACGACGGCTGAAGCCGAGGCATTTGTCGTGGCTGCGCATTCGCGACTCGAGTTCTGCCGACTGCCCGGCGAGATCATGGTTGATGGCGAGCGATGGATCGTCGGGTTCGTTCAGGGGGCGCCAAGCAAGATCGCGCAAAGGCAGCCGTAGGTTTAGCCCATCCTATTCAGCGCGAGTGTGCTGGTTGACGCCGAGGAGCAACGAACGCGGGTCCGCTGGCGCTCTGTTTCATCGCGATTTTCGGCTCAGCAGTGATGGGCGTTGAGGTTTGCGGGACGAGCGGGGGGCGATTGCCCCGGCGGTCATGGTCCGG
>DATIMU010000097.1:0-8114 GCA_035475015.1 Acetobacteraceae bacterium | reverse complement strand
CACCGATACGTCGTCGATCACCGCCACGGCGAACGACTATGGCTACGAACACGTCTTCGAGCGCCAGGTGCTCGGGCTCGGACAGCCGGGCGACGTGTTCCTCGGCATCTCGACCTCCGGCAACTCGCCAAACGTGCTGCGCGCGCTGGACGCCGCGAGTCAGCGTGGCCTGGTCACGCTGGGCTTCAGCGGGGCCAGCGGCGGCAAGATGCGCGCGAACACCGACCTGCTGCTCGCGGCGCCATCCGAGAAGACCCCGATCATCCAGCAGATCCACATCATCGCGGCCCATGTGATCTGCGCGCTGGTGGAGCGCGCGCTCTGCCCGCTCCCCGACGCGGGCTGAGGCGGTGCGACCGGCGACCGTCCGGCAATGCGCCGTGCTGGTCGGCGGCCTGGGCACACGCCTGGGCGCGGTCACGGCGGATACCCCGAAGCCGATCCTGCCGTGCGGGGACCGGCCGTTCCTCGCCTGGCTGCTGCGCGAGTTCGTCCGTTTCGGCGTCTCCGAGTTCCTGCTGCTGACCGGCCATCTGTCGGCGCGGATCGAGGAGAGCCTGCAGGCGATCTCCGGCCGGCTGCCGGTGGATGCGCGGATCGCCATCTCCGAGGAGCCGCTGCGCGCCGGCACCGGCGGTGCCGTGTTCCACGCGCGGGACCGGCTGGACGAGCGCTTCCTGCTGTGCAACGGCGATTCGCTGTTCGACTGCGATCTTGCGCGCCTGCTCGCGGCTTCCGCCGAGGACGGGGAGGACGTGCTCGGCCGGGTGGTGCTGCGGCGGATGGCCGATGCCTCGCGCTACGGCGTGGTCGAGCTCGACGGCGATCGGATCACCGCGTTCCGCGAGCGCCCGGCGCCGGGGAGTGCGGGGCTCATCAACGGCGGCATCTACCTGTTCGACCGGCGGATGGTGGACGGCCTGGCGCCGCAATGCTCGCTGGAGGGCGAGGCGATGCCGCGCCTGGCGGTGCAAGGTGCGCTGCGCGGGCTGCCGGCCGAGGGCTATTTCCGCGACATCGGCGTCCCCGATGATCTCGCGCGCGCGCGGGCCGAGCTGCCGGTGCGGCTGCGTCGCCGGGCGCTGTTCCTCGATCGCGACGGCGTCATCAACGTCGATCACGGCTGGGTCGGCACGCGCGAGCGGTTCGAGTGGATACCGGGCGCCATCGAGGCGATCCGCATGGCGACCGCGGCGGGCTGGCATGTGTTCGTCGTGACCAACCAGTCCGGCGTCGCGCGCGGGCATTACGACGAGGCTGCGGTGGCCGCGCTGCACGCCTGGATGACGGACGAGATCCGCCGGCGTGGCGGCACGATCGACGATATTCGCTACTGCCCGTTCCATGAGGAGGCCGTGCTGCCGGCCTATCGCCGGGCCAGCGACTGGCGCAAGCCGGCGCCCGGCATGATCCTCGACCTGATGCGGAAATGGGAGCTCGATCCGGCGTGCTGCGTGCTGGTCGGGGATCAGCCGAGGGACATCGAGGCGGCGCGGGCGGCGGGGATCGCCGGGCATCTGTTCCCGGGCGGCGATCTCGCTTCCTTCGTCGGGCCGATCCTGCGAGCATAGGCGACGAGCGGAGGGAACCGTGCTGATCGAGAAGAAGCCGGCGATCGATCTCGCGACCGTTCGTGCCCGCGTCCCGCTGCGGCTCGGCCTCGCCGGCGGCGGCACCGATCTCGCGCCCTATTGCGACGAGTTCGGCGGCGCGGTGCTGAACATCACGATCGACCGTTACGCCTACGCCTTCATCGAGCCCTCGCCGGACGGGCGCGTGCACTTCGTCGCACCCGATCTCGGGCTGGAGGAGAGCTTCGCGGCCGACCTCGAGGCGATCGCGACCGCCGGGCTCAAGCTTCACGCCGGGGTCACGCGGCGGATGGTGCGCCGGTACGGTGACGGCCGATTGCCGCCGATCCGCATAACTTCGTATGTCGACGCGCCCGCCGGATCGGGCCTCGGCTCCTCCTCGGCGCTCGTGGTGGCGCTGGTCGAGGCGTTCACCACCTTCCTGCAGGCGCCGCTCGGGCCGTACGACGTGGCGCATCTCGCCTACGAGATCGAGCGGGTCGATCTCGGTCTCGCGGGCGGCAAGCAGGACCAGTACGCGGCGACCTTCGGCGGTACCAATTTCATCGAGTTCCTCGCCGGCAACCAGGTGATCGTCAACCCGCTGCGCATCGCCGGACCGGTGCTGAACGAGCTCGAAACCTCGATCGTGATCTGCTTCACCGGCGTCTCGCGCAGCTCCGAGGCGATCATCGCCGAACAGCAGCGGCTCATGGCGGCACCCGGCGGCAGCACGCTCGACAGCCTGCACCAGCTCAAGCGCGACGCGATGGAGATGAAGGACGCGCTGCTGAGCGGCCGGGTCACGAAAATGGCGGAGATCCTCAACCGCTCATGGCTGGCCAAGAAGCGCACGGCGAGCGGCATCAGCACCGACCACATCGAGCAGCTCTACGAGCTGGCGCTGCGCAGCGGCGCGACGGGCGGCAAGGTGTCCGGCGCGGGCGGTGGCGGGTTCATGATGTTCATCGTGCCGCCCGGCCATCGCGTCCCGGTGGTGCGGGCGCTGAACCAGGCGGGCGGCACCGCGACCGGGGTGCATTTCACGAGCCAGGGGGCGGAATCCTGGATCGTTTGATGTTGTCCGGCGGCACGGCCGACCCGCCCTCCGTCGATTGACGCGCGCCGCAGCGGGAAGGGGCGAAAACCTGTCCAGCAGCCAGATCGGGTCCATCGGGCGCTTCGACGCATCGGCCGTGCTCGAGCACATGGCGGACGGGTTCGTGGCGTTCGACGGCGCGTGGACCTGTATTTTCGTCAACACGGCCGCGGAGGCCGCGCTGGGGGTCGCGCGAGCCGATTTGCTCGGACGCAACCACTGGGACTCGCCCGTCTCGCTCGCCGGCACCCGGGCCGAGGCGGAGTTCCGCCGGGTGATGGTCGACCAGGTGCTGTCGAGCTTCGACATGGAGTTCGCCGGCAAGCTGTACAATTTCCGGCTCTATCCCCTGCCGGGGCACGCGCTGGCCGTGCGGTTCCGCGACATCACCGCCCAGCGGCGCGGCGAGGAGCGGCTGCAGCTTGCCTTGGACACCACCGGACTCGGTTTGTGGGACCACGAGATCGCCGCCGACCGGCTGTTCTGGGACGAGCGCACCCGCGCGATGTGTGGGCTGGCGGCGGACCAGCCGGTCGACGGCGTAGCGACGTTCGAGCGGGCGCTGCACCCCGACGATCGAGATTGGGTGCTGGCGGCCTATCGCGCGGCGATCGACCCCGCCGGCGCCGGATTGTTCGAGTGCGAGTTCCGCGTCGTCGGGCTGACCAATTCGGTCGAGCGATGGCTGCTGGCCAAGGGGCGCGCCATCTTCGACCGCGACGGGCAGCCCGCGCGAATGCTCGGCACGGTGCTCGACATCACCGACCGCAAGGTCGCCGAGCAGCGGCTGCAGCAGAACGAGGAACGGTTGCGACTGGCGATCAGCGCGACGGGGCTCGGCACCTGGGACCACGATGTCGCGACTGGTCACCATACCTGGTCGGAGATGGCACGGGAGCTGCTCGGACTGCCACCGGACATCGCACCGTCACGCGAGCTGCTCGGCACCCTGATCCATCCCGAGGATGAGCCTCGGACGGCCGAGCAATACCGGCGCGCGTTCGAGCCGGAGCGTGGTGGCGAGTACCAGAACGAGTTCCGCATCCGCCGCTACAACGACGGCGAGGAGCGCTGGCTTTCGCTGCATGGCCGCGTGCTGTTCGACGCCAACCGCCGGCCGGTGCGGGCCCTCGGCATCGTGCGGGACGTCACCCAGACGAAGCACACCGAGGCCACCTTGCGCCAGCTCAACGAGAGCCTGGAAGCGCGCGTGGCGCAGCGCACCGGGGAGCTCGAGCAGGCCAACCGGGAGCTCTCGGCGGAGCGGACGCGGCTCGGCGCGATCCTGCAGCAGCTGCCTTTCGGGGTGATGGTCGCCGGCAGGACCGGCTCGCTGGTGTTCCAGAACGCGGCGGCGCGCGAGATGATGGGCCGCGACGTGTCGGGCGTGCGGGAATGGCGGGATTTCGCGGGGATCGGCGCGATCGGTCCGGAGGGGCGGCCGCTCGACGCGACGGACTATGCCCTGGTGCGCGCCATCCGCGACGGCGCGGTCACGCGGCGCAAGCTGCAGCCGTTCGATGCGGGCGACGGCCGGACGGTGACGTTCGAGGTCAGCGCCGCTCCGATCCGCGACGGCGCCGGAGAGATCGTCCTCGGCGTCGTGGCATTGGAGGACGTGACGGCGCGGCTGGAGGCCGAGGAGGCGTTGCGGCGGGCGCAGCGCATGGAGGCGATCGGCCAGCTCACCGGCGGGGTCGCGCATGATTTCAACAATCTGCTGACCGCGATCCTGGGAAATCTGGAGATCCTCGGGCGGCGTGTGGCGGAGCCTCGCATCTCGCGCCTGGTGGAGAACGCGACGCGGGCGGCCGATCGCGGCGCCAAGCTGACCGGGCAGCTGCTCGCCTTCGCGCGCAAGCAACGGCTGCAGACCCAGGCGGTGGACATCAACCAGCTCGTCCAGTCGATGGCGACCTTGCTGCGCAGCACCCTGGGCGGCACCGTCGAGGTGGACATCGAGCCGTCGCCGGACCTGCGCCCGGCGCTGGCCGACCCGACGCAGCTCGAACTCGTCGTGCTCAACCTCGCGATCAACGCGCGCGACGCGATGCCGGACGGTGGCAGGCTCGTCATCCGCACCGAGAACGCGACGATCACCCGCCCGAACCGTCCGGAAGACCCGCCGCCCGGCAATTTCGTCGCCCTGACCGTCGCCGACGCCGGCACCGGCATGGCCGCCGACGTGCTGGCCCGCGTGTTCGAGCCGTTCTTCACGACCAAGGAGGTGGGCAAGGGCTCGGGGCTCGGACTGCCGCAAGTCCTCGGCGTGGCGCAGCAGTTGGGCGGCGGCGTGCGGATCGCGAGCCGACCCGGCGCGGGCACCAGCGTGACGGTCTATCTGCCCCAGGCGCGCTCGGAGGAGGCGAGGGCGGCGGTGCCGGGCGGGCAGGATGGCCCCGGTTCGCTGGCCGGACTCTCGCTGCTGCTCGTGGAGGACGACCCAGACGTTCGGGAGATCACCGCCGATCTCTTGCAGGAGTTCGGCGCCTCCGTCGTGCTGGCGGCCAACGGCGTGGAGGCGCTGGAGCGCGTGGACTCGCATTTCGACGCGGTCCTGCTCGATTTCGCCATGCCGCTGATGAACGGTGCCGAGCTCGCCGGCCACATTCGCCAGCTCTATGCCGGGCTGCCGATCCTGCTGGTCACCGGCCATAGCGACGACGTCGTGCTGCCCGAGGCGGCATCCGTCCTGCGCAAGCCCTTCCAGGCGGCCGATCTGGCGGTGGCGATCCGTCGCGCGATCGCGCCGGGGCGAACCTCGCGTGCCTGACCGCGACGAAACAAGCCCGGCATCACGCGCGCTTCTGACTGGCCGGACGGAAATTCTCGGCTAGGATCGTGGTCAGACGGCCGGCGCCGCGGTGCGATCGGACCATCGGCGGACCATCGGCGCCGCCACAACCGAGGCCGGAAACCGGCTCAAGCGGAGGCGTTCTGATGTCAGCAAGCGCGTCAGCCAATGGCAACCGGCCGCGTTCCATCGCCCTGGTCGGACCCTACAGCAGCGGCAAGTCCACCTTGTTCGAGGCCCTGATGGCCGCCGCCGGCTCCCCGGTCCGGCGATCCGGCGACGCACGCAATCGCGCGATGAGCACCGAGCTTCGCCTCGGGCATTGCAGCTTCATGGGCGATGAGTGGTCGATCCTCGACTGCCCGGGCTCGATCGAATTCGCCCATGAGGCGGGCTGCGCCCTCTCGGTCGTCGATCTCGCCGTGGTGGTCTGCGAACCGACCGTCTCGCGCGCCCTGACGGTGGCGCCGCTGCTCAAGACGCTGGCCGACGAGGGCGTGCCGCACCTCCTGTTCGTCAACAAGATCGATACCCTCGAAGGCCGCGTGGGCGACACGCTCTCGGCGCTGCAGGCCTACTCGAAATACCCCCTCGTCCTGCGCCAGGTGCCGATCCGCGAGGGGGAGAAGGTGTCCGGCTACGTCGATGTGGTGAGCGACCGCGCGTACCTCTACCGCAAGGGCCAGCCGTCGGAGCTGATCCAGGTGCCCTCGCACATGGAAGAGCGCGAGAAGGAGGTGTTGACCGCGCTGCTGGAGGTGCTCGCGGACCGCGACGACGCGCTGCTCGAGAAGATCCTCGAGGACGTGACGCCGAGCTCGCGGGAGATCTACGACCAGCTGCACAAGGATCAGGTGTCCGGCGCGGTGGTCGAGGTGCTGCTCGGCTCGGCCGAGAACGACAATGGCGTGCGCCGTCTGTGGAAGGCGCTGCGGCATGACACGCCGGAGGCGTCCGAGACCGCCGCCCGGCGCGGCGTCGACGCCGAGGGCGAACCGCTCGCGCAAGTGTTCAAGACGGTCCACGCCGGCCACACCGGCAAGCTCTCCTATGCGCGGATCTGGCGGGGGCAGCTGAAGGACGGCGTGACCTTGGCCGGCTCCCGGCTCGGCGGCATCTACCGGATGCCGGGCGGCGAGGCGACCAAGGTGGGCGAGGCGCACATGGGCGAACTGGTGGCGCTCGGCCGGTTGGAGAGCGTCGCGACCGGCGCCACGCTGTCGCCCGCCGGTGCGGCGGAGGCGCTCGCCTTCCCGACGGCGCCGGAGCCGGTCTACGCCATGGCGATCACGACCTCGGATCGCAAGGACGACGTCAAGCTCTCCGGCGCGCTGCAGAAGCTGGTCGAGGAGGACGCCAGCCTGGTCGTGGACCACGACCAGGACACCAACGAGACCGTGCTGCGCGGCCAGGGCGAGATCCACCTCAACGCGACGATCGAGCACCTGGCGAAGGCCTACAACCTGAAGCTCAACACGGCGAAGCCGCAGGTCGCGTGCCGCGAGACGATCCGCCGTCCGGTGCATCAGCACGCGCGGCTCAAGCGCCAGACCGGCGGGCACGGTCAGTTCGCCGATGTGAAGATCGACATCGCGCCGCGCGAGCGGGGCGAGGGGTTCCAGTTCCACGACAAGATCGTCGGCGGCGCGGTGCCCCGGCAATACATCCCCGCCGTCGGCGAGGCCGCCGAGGACGCGGCGAAGAAGGGACCGTTCGGCTATCCGGTGGTGGACATCTCCGTCACCCTGGTCGACGGCACGTTCCATTCCGTCGACAGCTCCGACATGGCGTTCAAGTCGGCGACGCGCATGGCGATGGCGGAGGGGCTGGCGAAGGCCGACCCGGTGCTGCTCGAGCCGATCCATCACGTCACGGTCAGCGTGCCGAACGATTTCACGGCGCGTGCCCAGCGCCTGCTCACCGGCCGTCGCGGGCAGATCCTCGGCTATGCGGAACGCCCCGGCTGGACCGGCTGGGACGACGTCGAGGCGCTGGTCCCCGAGGTCGAGATGCACGACCTCATCATCGAGCTGCGCTCGCAGACGATGGGCCTCGGCAGCTACCGCCGCCGGTTCGATCATCTGGCCGAGGCGCGCGGCGGCAAGTTGGAGCGCGCGAGCGCTTGATCGGAGCGTGATCGGCCGCGCGGAGAACATTTTGCCGTCATTGCGAGCGAAGCGCGGCAATCCATCGTGCCCGGAGGCGGGAGGCTGCGCGTGTGCGGGCACGATGGATCGCCGCGCTGCGCTCGCGATGACGAAGTTCTTTGCCATTACCCTTCCCTAACGTTATGCCACGGGACATGTCCGCCGCCGCCCTCTCCCTCCCAAGCTGCTGACCGTGTTCCGGGCGGGGTTTGACGAGATGCTGCAGGCGCTGCTCGGCTTGCCGCCTTTTCCTGACTGACGCCTCGCGGGTTCTCTCGGTATCTGTGGGATGGCGGACTGAAGTCCGCCCTACGGATCGCGACGCAACGGCGTAGGGCGGACTTCAGTCCGCCGCCTTTCACGGATGCCGTCTTTCGCGGATGCCGTCTGGCTGACGCGGCTCTAGATGCGCCGGACCACGTAGGTCTCCGCCAGCGCCGCTACGATCGCGTCGGCGTGGACCGGGTCGCGTGCTTCCACCATGACCTCGAGCTCGGCGGCCT
>DATIMU010000096.1:0-2175 GCA_035475015.1 Acetobacteraceae bacterium | reverse complement strand
GCAGCGTCATCGGTGCGCGACGGACGCGGGGGCCGCGCCGCCGCTGGTCGCCCGCGTGTCGATGGTGGCCTCGACCGACATGCCGGGGCGCACGAGGGTGCCGAGCGAGGGGTTGGGATCGAGCGCGATCTTGACCGGGACGCGCTGCACCACCTTGGTAAAATTGCCCGTGGCGTTGTCGGGCGGCAGCAGCGCGAAGGTGCTGCCGGTGCCCGGCGACCAGCTCTCGACATGGCCGGTCAGCACCAGATCGGGAAACGCATCGACCGTCACGCGCGCGGTCTCGCCGAGGCGCACGTTGGTCATCTGCGTCTCCTTGTAGTTCGCGATCACCCAGATGTTGGGCAGCGGAACCACCGCGATCACTTGCGCGCCGGTGTTGACGAACTGGCCGGGGCGGACCTGGCGCAGGCCGACCAATCCGTCGGCCGGCGACAGAATGCGCGTGTAGACCAGGTTGTTGCGTGCCAGCGCGACCTGCGCCTCGGCGCCGCGGACTTGCGCCTCAAGCTGTTCCTGCTGCACGTCGAGGCTGGCGAGCAGGGCCTTCTGCTGGTCGAGCTGTGCCGCGTTCAGCGCGAGCTGCGCCGCCGTCCGCTTCTGGTTGGCCTCGGCCTGCTCGACCAATTGCGGCGTGCCGGCGATGCGGGTCTGCAGCAGGTCGGTCTGGCGCCTGGCCTCCAGCGTGTAGCGCTCGAGATCGGCGGCGGTCGCCTGGATGGTCGCGCCGGCCTGGCGGATCAGTGCCCGCTGCACGTCCCGCTGATTGGCGAGGTTGGCGAGTGCCGCCTGCGCCGCCGCGAGATTGGCCTCGGCCTGCGCCAGCTGTGCACGATAGTCCGACGGCTCGATCTCGGCGATCAGGTCGCCCTTGTGCACGACCTGGTAGTCGGTGACGGCGACGGTCGCGATATAGCCCGAGACCTTCGCGGCCAATGGCGTGACGTCGCCGACCATGTAGGCGTCGTCGGTCCGCTCGTAGCGCGCCGCCCCGGTCCAGCGGTTCCAGTGCCCCGCTGCGTACCAGGCGAGGAAGCACGCCACGATCACCACGCCGACGCGCAGGGACGGGAACAGCCATCCTGGCCTGGGGGAACCTGTCGGGGGCGGCGCGGTGGCTTCGGGCGGCGTTGACGCGGGCGGCGTGGGCTGGGGCGGCTTGGGCAGGGGCGGCGTGGGCTGGGGCAGGTCGGGCATTTGCGTCCCCTTGCGCATCATGTTCGACCTCCCATGCTAGGGATGTCGGGCCCATGTTACCGGCGATCGAGCCGGCTGCGCGAGATTTCACGGCGCGACGGGAATTGGCGAAAGGGAGAACGACGATGGCGAGCCGGACATCCGAAGCCGAATGGCAGGGCGATCTCAAGAGCGGCCGGGGCACGATGAAGCTCGGCAGCGGCGCGTTCGAGGGTCAGTACTCGTTCAATTCGCGCTTCGCCGAGGGCACCGGCACCAACCCCGAGGAACTCATCGCGGCGGCGCACGCCGGCTGCTTCTCGATGGCGTTGTCGGCGGCGCTGACCGAGGCGGGGCATCCGCCGACCAAGATCCACACCACCGCCAACGTGCAATTCGGCCCAGTGCCGGGCGGCTTCGCGATCTCGCGGATCGACCTCAAGACCGAGGGCTCGGTGCCCGGCATCGACGCCGCGACGTTCGAGAAGGTCGCGCAGGGTGCCAAGCAGAATTGCCCGGTGTCGAAGGCGCTGAAGGCGGTCGAGATCACGCTGGCGACCACGTTCGTCTGACGCGGCGGCTCCAGCGGGTTCCGACCCAGGGTCCCGCCAATCCGGAGACCAGCAGCCCAGTTGCGAAATCGTCGCGCAACAACGGCTTGCCGATAGCCGGCGCAGCTTCGACATCATGTTCGTTGAGGGTCGGCAGGGAAGTCGAACCGCGATCCGCCCCGGGCGCGGCGTCGGATGCAAGGTGCTACCCTGAAACGGTCAACCCGCGCCGTGGCATCGTCGTCGGACGGGAGGAGGCATGCTGCAAGGCAGCACCGAAGGCCTGGTCGCGTTCGGCAGCTTCCGGTTGGACCGGCGTACGGGTGAATTGTGCCGCGTGGAGGGAGACATCTCCTCGCCGATCCCGGTCGGGCGTCGGGCGCTCGATGTGCTCGGGGCGCTGATCGACGGCGGCGGCCGGCTCGTCACGAAACAGGAGATCATGGAC
>DATIMU010000095.1:0-1543 GCA_035475015.1 Acetobacteraceae bacterium | reverse complement strand
GTTCGACTACGCCGCCGCCGGATCGGCTCAGACGCTGCCGCGCCCGACCGCCGACGAGACCACGGGGCGGATCGCATTGAGCGCGTCGCCCAGCGCGGCGTAGGAGCCGATCTCCACCAGATCCTGCCCCGAGGTGAGAATCCAGCGGCGCGCGGGCCGATGGATGACCCATGCGGCGCCGGATTCAGGCGTCTCGACCACCAGGATGCGATCATGCACGTCGGGCGGATCGCTCTCCTGGCGGGCGCTGAGATAGACATGCGCGATCCCCTGTGGGCGCGAAGCCGCGGTCCATTGGAGGATCAGCCCACGCTCCTCGGATGAGAGACTGCGGCGGGTCGGGAAGGGGATGATGATCGCGGAGGGCAAGCGAACTCCATCTGCGGGAATTGATGCGCTATCATACAACCATGTGGCGAGGTTTGCCAGCGCGATCTCCCGTTTCGCGGAGCGAGGATTGAGGTCCGCGCCCACTCCCCGCACAGTGCGGCCGCGCCGAACAGCGGGAGACGCCGGTGAGTGCCGAAATGATGTCCGAGGCGGTGGAAGCCGCGATCCGCACCCGCCGCAGCGTGCGTGGCTTCCGGCCCGACCCGGTGCCCGAGGCGACCATCCGCCATCTGCTGGAGCTCGCCGCCAACGCGCCGAGCATGACCAACACGCAGCCCTGGCGCGTCTACGTCCTCACCGGCGCCGCCCGCCGGCGGCTCTGCGGCGATATCGGCACCGCCCATGAGCGCGGCGAGCACCCCGACTTCGAGTATCCATATTACCCCAAGGCCTGGAACGCGCCCTATCTCGACCGTCGCCGTCAGATCGGCTGGGCGTTGTATGGCCTGCTCGGCATCCGCAAGGGCGACTACGCCGCGACCAAGGTGCAGCACGGGAAGAATTACGAATTCTTCGGCGCCCCGGTCGGCATGATCTTCACCATCGACCGCGATCTGCAGCTCGGCAGTTGGCTCGACCTCGGCATGTTCCTCGAGAACATCATGGTCGCCGCGCGCGGCTACGGCCTCGACACCTGCCCGCAGGCGGCGTTCGGCAACTACCACGCGATCATCCGCCGCCACCTGGCGATCCCGGACAACGAGATCGTCGTCTGCGGCATGGCGCTCGGCCGCAAGGACCCGGACGAGCCAGCCAACGCCCTCGCCCCGCCCCGCGAACCGGTCGACGCCTTCGCGACGTTCCTCCGGGACTGAGTTTACGTCCCGCCGTTCACGTCGATCGTCGCGCCCGTGATGTAGGAGGACTCGTCGCTGGCCAGGAAGTTCACCACGTTGGCGATCTCCTCCGGCTCGCCCATTCGTCCCAGCGCGCTGGCCGCGAGGATGCGGGCGCGGTTGGCTTCCGGCACACGCCGGCCCATCGCCGTGTCGATCACGCCCGGGGCGATGGCGTTAACGCGAATGCCGTGCTTGCCGAGGGAGCGCGCGGCGCTCTTGGTGAAGTTGATGAGCCCCGCCTTCGCCGCGCCGTAATCCACCACGCCGCTGCCCGCCTGTCCGGCGAGCGAGGCGGTGTTGATGATCGCTCCCGG
>DATIMU010000094.1:0-5267 GCA_035475015.1 Acetobacteraceae bacterium | reverse complement strand
CGCCCTCGCCCCCGATGGCATGGCTGCCGGCGCCGGCGGCGATCCGGAGCGTTTCGCGGGCATCCGGCGGGATTACACGCCAGCCGACGTGGCGCGCCTCGCCGGCTCCTTCCGCATCCGCCACACGCTGGCCGAGATGGGCGCTGCGCGCCTGTGGCAGCTGCTGAAGTCCGAGCCCTACGTGAACACGCTGGGCGCGCTCACCGGCAACCAGGCGCTGCAGCAGGTTAAGGCCGGGCTGCAGGCGATCTATCTCTCCGGCTGGCAGGTGGCGGGCGACGCCAACACCGCGGGGCAGATGTATCCCGACCAGTCGCTCTACCCGGTGGACAGCGTGCCGAACGTCGTCAAGCGGATCAACGCGGCGCTGCGCCGGGCCGACCAGATCGCCCGCCAGGAAGGCGAGGGCGACGACACCTATTGGATGGCGCCGATCGTGGCCGACGCCGAGGCCGGCTTCGGCGGCCCGCTCAACGCCTACGAGCTGATGCGGGCGATGATCGAGGCGGGCGCCGCCGGCGTGCATTTCGAGGACCAGCTCGCCAGCGAGAAGAAATGCGGCCATCTCGGCGGCAAGGTGCTGGTGCCGATCAGCCAGCACATCCGCACCCTCAACGCCGCCCGCCTCGCCGCCGACGTCGAGGGCGTGTCGACCGTGCTGCTGTGCCGCACCGACAGCCACTCGGCGCAACTCCTCACCACCGATGTGGACGAGCGCGACCACCCGTTCATCGACCGCTCGGACCGCACGCCGGAGGGCTTCTTCCGCATCACCCCGGGCAAGGGCGTCGACTACGCCATCGCCCGCAGCCTGGCCTATGCGCCGTACGCCGACCTGCTGTGGTGGGAGACCAGCGAGCCCAATCTCGAGGAGGCGGAGCAGTTCGCCGACGCGCTGCACAAGCAGTTCCCCGGCAAGATGCTGGCCTACAACTGCTCGCCGTCGTTCAACTGGAAAAAGAAGCTGTCGCCCGAGAAGATCGCCGACTTCCAGCGCGCGATCGGCTCGATGGGCTACAAGTTCCAGTTCGTCACCCTGGCCGGCTTCCACAGCCTCAACCTGTCGATGTTCCGCCTGGCGCGCGGCTACAAGGAGCGCGGCATGGCGGCCTATTCCGAGATGCAGCAGGCCGAGTTCGCCGCCGAGCCCGAGGGCTACACCGCGACCCGCCACCAGCGCGAGGTCGGCGTGGGCTATTTCGACGCGGTGGCGATGGCGATCTCGGGCGGCAAATCCTCCACCACGGCGCTGCACGGCAGCACCGAGGCCGAGCAGTTCCACGACGGCGCGCCCGCCCCCGTCCGCGCGGCCGCCGAGTAACCCAGAGCGAAGGAGCGAGACCGATGGATGACGACCGCTTCGACGAAGGCCTGGTCCACAGCCACGACTGGGCCCGCGAGAAACCCGCCGCCCCGCCACAGCCGCAAGTGATCCGCGCGGCGCGGGAGGAGCGCTATGACGAGGGCTTGGTGCACAGCCACGATTGGGCGAGCACCGGGAAGTAGACCCCGACATACGAGCACCCCTTCCCGTGTGGAAGGGGTTGCTCGGAATGGGACTCATGCAACGCGGCGGACTGAAGTCCGCCCTACACACTTACGCCGATCTGGTAGGGCGGACTTCAGTCCGCCGCGTTGCCCAGACGCAGGAGTCAGCCTGAAGGCACCGCGTCGGCCAATGCGCCGCTCATGGAGCTGCGCGCCGAGTGCCGCTGCCGGGCGGCAGGGTGCGAGGCGCCGAGCCGGGCGCGTCCGGCGCCGAACAGCTTTTCGCGCAGCGTGCCCTCGGCGTATTCGCGCTTGTAGACGCCGCGCTCCTGCAGAATCGGCACCACGAGATCGACGAAATTCTCCAGGCATTCGGGGGTGACGGTGCGGCTCAGATTGAAGCCGTCGATCCCGGTCTCCTCGACCCAGGCGATCATGTCGTCCGCGACCTCCGCGGCCGATCCGACGAAAGGCTTCTGGCGGCCGCCCAGCCCCATCTCGGCGATGATCCGGCGTACCGTCCAGGGCTCCGCGCTGCGGCTAGTGATTGCCTCCAACGCCGAGTTGTTGGCGTTGTTCTTGTCGTGGCGGATCGGCTCGTCGAGTTCGTAGCGCGACAGGTCGACACCGATCGAGCTGGAAAAATGAGCCAGCCCGCCATCGGCGCTGGCGTGCGCCTGGTACTCGCGGAACCTGGCCTCGGCGTCGGCGTGGGTGCGGCCGACGATCACGGTGCGTCCGGCGAACATGAGGATATCGGCCGGATCGCGCCCCCGCGCCGCCGCCTGGGCGCGGATGTCCGCGACCACCGACGTGACCAGCGGCTTGTTCGGCGCATTGATGAAGATGCACTCGGCATGGGTGGCGGCGAACCGCCGGCCGCGCGTCGAGGCGCCGGCCTGGTAGAGCACCGGGGTGCGCTGCGGCGATGGCTCGGAGAGATGGATCGCGTCGAGCTGGTAGTGGCGGCCGTGATGGCGGATGCGATGGATCTTGTCGGGCCGGGCAAACACCCGGGTCTCCTTGTCGCGCAGCACGGCGTCGTCTTCCCAGCTGCCTTCCCACAGCTTGTAGGCGAGTTCGAGATATTCGTCGGCGACGTCGTAGCGGTCGTCGTGCTCGGGCTGCGCGGCGCGGCCCATCCCCCGCGCGGCGCTGTCGAGATAGCCGGTGACGATATTCCAGCCGATGCGGCCGTTGGTCAGGTGGTCCAGCGTCGACATCCGCCGTGCCAGCAGATAGGGCTGCTCGTAGGTGAGATTGCAGGTGACGCCGAAGCCGACATGCCGCGTCACCGCCGCCATCGCCGGCACCAGCAGGAGCGGATCGTTCACCGGGATCTGCACGGCGTCGACGATCGAGGGTGCGGCGCTGTCCTTGTAGACGTCGTAGACGCCCACGGTGTCGGCCAGGAAGATGCCGTCGAATAGGCCGCGCTCGGCGACGCGGGCGAGATTCTGCCAGTAGCCCAAGGTGTTGTACGCGGCGGAGCGGTCGCGCGGATGGGTCCATAATCCGTGCTGGATGTGGCCGACGCAGTTCATGTCGAACGCATTGAGCCGGATCTGCTTGCGGTTCATCGCGGAAGCCTTGTGGTTACGGCCGATAGGAAAAATTGGTCGGCCCGAGCAGCCCGTCGAGCAGGGGGCGGGCCAGGTCGAGCCACCCGCACAGCATCGGCCTTGTATCGCGCGGGTCGATGATGTCGTGCACCGAGAGCGATTCGGCGCGCGCGAACGGCGTCTGCCTGGCCGCGAACCGGGCTTCCAGCTCCTCGCGCTTGGCCGCCGGATCGTCCGCCGCCGCGATCTCGCGCCGGAACGCGACCGCGACGCCGCCCTCGACGGGAAGCGCGCCCATCTCGGCCGACGGCCAGGCAAGTACGTAAGCACCCGGCCCGAAATGCGCCGCCGCCGCGAGGCCCATGCTCTTGCGCACGATCACCGTCGCCCATGGGACCGTACAAAGCGAGGCGGCGAGCACCGCCCCAGCGCCGGCGCGCAGCGTGCCCTCGGCCTCGGCGGCCGGGCCGATCATGAAGCCGGGCTCGTCGACGAAAGTGATGACGGGCAGGTGGAACGTCTCGCAGAACTCCACGAAGCGCCGCACCTTGCGCGCCCCTCCCGCCGTCATGGTGCCGGCGCCATGGCGGCAATCGTTGGCGAACGCCCCGACCGGCACGCCGTTCAGCCGCGCCAGCACGGTGATGATCCCCGGCGCGAACCGCCGGCCCATCTCGAATACGGTTCCCTGGTCGAGCACCGCGTCGAGGATGCGCCGCATGTCGTAGATCCGGCGGCGATTGACCGGGACGATCTCGGCGAGCAGTTCCTCCCGACGCCCGGGATCATCGGAGGGCGGGGCAACGGGCGGCAATTCCCACACGTTTTGCGGCAGGTAGCCGAGGAAGCGCCGGATGACGGCGAAGGCGGCGGGTTCATCCTCCACCACGTCGTCCACCACGCCGCTTTTCTCGTGCAGCGCGGCGCCGCCGAGCTCGTCCTTGGTGACGCTCTGGCCGAGCGCCCGCTCCACCAAAGCGGGGCCGCCGGCCAGCACCTGCGCGGTGTGGCGGGTCATCACGCAGTAATGCGACGAGACGAGCCGCACTGCCGGCAGCCCGGCGACCGCGCCGAGGGCGGCCGAGGCGACCGGAACCGTGGCGAGCGCGCGGCCGACCGAGGCGAAACGCGGCGTCTCGAACACCGGCGCGGACAGCGCGCGCGGCCCCGACTTGCCGCCGCCGCCGGTGACGCTGCCGCCCGAGCCCTCGTGCAGCCGGATCAACGGAACGCGGTACTGACACGCGAGCTGTTCCGTGTAGACGCTCTTGCGCAGCCCGGCGGGTGAGGGCGAGCCGCCGGAGATGGTAAAATCCTCGCCGCCGACGACGCAGGCGCGGCCGTCGATGCGTCCCGTGCCGAGCACGAAATTGGCTGGCGTGAACGAGGTCAGCGTGCCGTCCTCGTCGCGCTCGGCGCCGCCGGCCAGCGAGCCGATCTCGCGGAAGCTGCCGGGATCGAGCAGTGCGTCGACCCTTTCGCGGATGGTCAGCCGGCCCTTTTCGTGCTGGCGCGCGACCGCCTCCTCGCCGCCCTGCGCTTGGCCGGCCTGCCGCATCCGCGCGATCTCGTCCCGCCGCTGCTGCCAGCTCACGCGCTCAGGCTCCGGCATCGAGAGCGGCGATTTCTTCCGCCGAGTAGCCGAGTTCCGCCAGGACTTCTCCGGTGTGTTCGCCGAGGCTGGGGGCGCCACGGCGGATGCTCGCAGGGGTAGCGGAGAAGCGCGCCGCGGCGCGGGTTTGCCGCAGGCGTCCCGCCGCCTCGTGTTCGACCTCCACGATGATGTCGTTGGCGAGCACCTGCGGATGGCGGATGAGTTCGCTGCGGGTCAGCACCGGGGCGCACGGCACCCCCTCGGCGGTGAGGCGTTCGAGCCAGAACGCGGCGGGGCGGGCGATCAGCGCGTCCTGGATCAGTTGCAGCCGTGCGTCGATGTTCTTCTGGCGCAACGCCGGGGAGGAGAAGCGCGGATCGTCTAGCCAATCCGGCCGGTCGAGCGCGCGGGTCAGGGCGGCCCACTCGCGGTCGGTCTGCACCGCCGCGCTGATGTAGCCGTCCGCCGTCTCGTAGATCAGATCGATGAAGCTCGCCGCCTCGGCCTGCGGGAACTCGTCGCCCACGAAGGTCTGGCTGCCCATGTCGGAGGCCCAGAGGAAGGAGACCACCGCGTCGAGCATCGAGAGGCGCACATGCTGGCCCTCTCCGGTGCGCTCGCGC
>DATIMU010000093.1:0-4342 GCA_035475015.1 Acetobacteraceae bacterium | reverse complement strand
GGGCTGTACCAACCATAGCCGTAACCCCAGCCGAACGGGCCGGGCGGCGGCGGGATCACCTCCGTGCGACGCTCGTCATAGGCGAGGAATTTTATTCCGCCGGTCTCGAACGTACGGCTCGGCACGCCGAGCGCCTGCACCAGCGTCGCTTCGTCGGCACCGATATACTGGGTCATGATCTGCGCGCGGGTCGGGCCGATGACGCAGCCGGCCAGCAACAGCAGGGCAAGGAGAATGGATCGTCGCATTCGTTCGTGGTCCTTGGGCGTTCGGGGCATGGTAATGCGAAGTGCTCGATGCGCGATCCCCTCGTCGGTGGGGGTGAACTCGCCCCCCCTCACCCCGGCCCTCTCCCCCTAGGGCGGAGAGGGCGAAGAGAGCCACTGCACCTGGTCGATGCGGTCGGCACCCGCGGCGATCATCGCCAGACGGTCGAAGCCGAGCGCTATTCCCGCGGCCTCCGGCATTCCGTGCGCGAGGGCGGCCAGGAAATCCTCGTCGAGCGGCCAGTCGGCGCCGCCGATGACGTGGCGGCGGGCGCGGTCGGCGAGAAAGCGGGTGCGCTGCTCGGTGGCGTCGGTGAGCTCGACGAAGGCGTTGGCCAGCTCGATGCCACAAACAAAAAGCTCGAAGCGCTCGGCGACGCGCGGGTCGGCCGGATCGCGCCGCGCGAGAGCTGCCTGGGAGGCCGGCCAGTGGGTCAGGAAGGTGGGACAATCGCGGCCGAGGCGCGGCTCCACGCGCTCCAGCAACAGTCGGAAAAACAAATCCTCCCAAGTTTCTCCCACGCGCAGCCGCGCGCCGGACGCGGCGGCGAGCGCCGGGGCGTCGCCTTCGGTCGCCAGCACATCGGCGCCGACATAGCGGAAAAATGCGTCGGCGACGCTCAGCCGCTCGAAGCGGCAGAGGTCGGTGCGCACGCCGCGACAGCTCGCCGCCGGCGGCAGCACGGCGCGGAGGAATTCTTCCGCCATATCCATGAGGCCGGCCATGTCGACGCCCGGAGCATACCATTCCAGCATGGTGAACTCGGGCGCATGGAGCGCGCTGCCCTCGCCGTTGCGCCACACCCTCGCGAGTTGAAAAATCGGCCCCGCGCCGGCGACCAGCAGGCGCTTCATGGCGAATTCAGGACTGGTGTGCAGCCAAAGCGGCTCGCGCGCGCCGTCGGGGTGCTCGCGCTCGGTGGCGAAGGCGCGCAGATGCACCTCCTCGCCCGGCGCCGGCACGGCGTACGGCGTCTCCACTTCGGCATATCCGCGCGCGCGAAAGAACGCGCGGGTGGCCTCCGTCAGCAGCGCACGGCGGCGCAGGAACGGCAGGCGGTCAGCGAGGCTTTCGGGATGCCAGACCGGACGCGACATGGGGCGGGAGGATAGTCCGCGCGGCGCCTCCCTGCGAGGCCGTCGGAGGACGCGCGCACGGACGGCAGCGCACTATTTCCGCAGGGCGCGGAGCGGCTGCAATGCGTCCGCCCAGCGGTGCAGCTCGTCCAGCATGGCGGTCGCTGAGGCCTTGTGCAGATCGTTGGGGGTGAAGCTCCGGTCGTCCCCGAGATGCTGCGGCACCATCGGAATGGCGACCGCCTCGGTGATCGGCATGATTTTCAAGGTCGTCAGAGTCAGTTTTTCGAGCTGCACCGCGCGCACGCCGCCGGACATGCCGCCATAGCTCACGAACCCCGCCGGGGTGTAGTTCCATTCGAGATACAGATAGTTCAGCGCGTTGAGCAGCGACGGCGGCGGGCCAAAGTTGTACTCGGGCGTCACGAACACGAAGGCGTCCGCGCTCTTGACCGATGCGGCCCAAGCCTTGGTGTGCGCGTGCTGATACAGCTGCCGCGTCGGATGTTCGGGCTCGTCGAACACGGGCAGGTTGAAATCCGCGAGATCGACCAGCGCGGGGGCGAACTTGCCGTGCTGCTCGGCCGCCTGCTCGAACCATTTGGCAACGGCCGGCCCGACCCGACCCGGCCGCGTGCTGGCGATGATGACGTTGAGCTTGAGCGCCATGATGAACCTCCTTGCGATGGGGCTTGCGCCCGCGCGCCGCGAGCAACAAGTTCCGGTTTGTGACTGGGGCTAATTGCGTAACCCGGTCCCGAGCCGCAAGGAGGCACAATCTTGGAACCCGGGAACACGCATGTGACCGAAGACTGTCGCGCGGTGGCCGAGATTCTCGCCAATGTCGGCAGCAAGTGGACCATCCTCGTGGTGAGCCGGCTCGGCGACGGACCGCTGCGGTTCAACGAATTGCGCCGCATCATCGGCGGCATCTCGCAGCGGATGCTGACGCTGACCGTCCGGGAGCTGGAGCGCGACGGGCTGGTCACGCGCGCCGTCTTCCCGACCATCCCGCCGCGTGTCGAGTACGAGCTGACGGCGCTCGGCTGCTCGCTGCTGCAGACCGTGCAGGCGCTGGGAGACTGGGCGCGCCACAACCGCCCCGCCGTCGAGGATGCCCGACGGCGATACGATGGCGGCCGGCCGGCGCGCGAGGACAGGCCGACGCGCGCCCTGCACCCGTAGTGGGTCAGAAAATCTCGAACAGGCCCGCCGCCCCCATGCCGCCGCCGACGCACATCGTCACCACGCCGTATTTGGCGCCGCGCCGCTTGCCCTCGATCAGGATGTGGCCGGTCATGCGCGCACCCGACATGCCGTAGGGATGGCCGATCGAGATGGCGCCGCCCGAGACGTTGAGCCGGTCGTTGGGGATGCCGAGCCGGTCGCGGCAGTAGATCACCTGGCAGGCGAACGCCTCGTTGAGCTCCCAGATGCCGATGTCGTCGATGGTGAGGCCGTGCTGCTTCAGGAGCTTGGGCACGGCGAACACCGGGCCGATGCCCATCTCATCGGGAGCGCAGCCGGCCACCGCCATGCCGCGATAGAGGCCGAGCGGTTCGAGGCCGCGCCGCTCCGCTTCCTTGCCCTCCATCAGCAACGCGGCGGAGGCGCCGTCGGAAAGCTGCGAGGCGTTGCCGGCGGTGATGAATTTGCCCTCCGCGACCTGCTGCCCGCCCTTCATCACCGGCTTCAGCCCGGCGAGGTCTTCGAGGCGCGTCTGCGGCCGGTTGCCCTCGTCCTGGCTCAAGGTGACTTCCCGTTGTGAGGTGGCTCCGGTCGCCTTGTCGGTAACGATCATTTTCGTTGCAAAAGGTACAATCTCGGCGGCGAAGCGGCCCTCGGCCTGGCCCTCCGCGGTGCGCTGCTGCGATTGCAGCGCGTATTCATCCTGCGCCTCGCGCGACACGCCGTAGCGCTCGGCGACGATCTCCGCGGTCTCCAGCATCGACATGTAGAGCGCGGGCACGCTGTCGACCAACGCGGGGTCGGTCGCGCGGAAGCGGTTGGCGTGCTCGTTCTGCACCAGGGAGATCGACTCCAGCCCGCCGCCGACGCCGATCTGCAGGCCGTCCTGCATGATCTCCTTCGCCACCGTGGCGATCGCCATGAGGCCGGAGGCGCATTGCCGGTCGACGCTCATGCCGGCGACGCTGGACGGCAGGCCGGCGCGCAGCGCCGATTGCCGGCCGATGTTGAACCCGGTGGAGCCCTGCTGCAGCGCCGCCCCCATCACCACGTCGTCCACCTCGGCGGGATCGACATGGGCGCGGGCGACCGCCTGGGCGATCACATGGCCGCCGAGGGTCTGCGCCTGGGTGTCGTTGAACGCGCCACGATACGCCCGGCCGATGGGGGTGCGGGCGGTGGAGACGATGACGGCTTCGCGCATGGCTCGGTCCTCCCCGGACACCTCCGATGTAGCCGGTCGGCGAGGCCCGGGCAAAGCAAGCCTGCGCGCGTTGCCCCTCCGAAACCCAGTTCCGAAGCCCGGTTCCGAAACCCGGTGAAACGCCGGAGCCGACGCGGTATCCTGGCAGCCGCCCAGCCGCCGGCGCGCGATGAGCCCTGATCCGGGTAATATCATCCCTCCCATCAGCCCGGTTCCGGGCAATCCGGGGGCCGGCAAGAGCCCCGATCCGGGCAATCCGAGGACACCGATGAGCCCACATCCGGGCATTGCCTGCCGCCTTGCGCCCGCCTGCGCGAACGCGCAGAAACCGCGCGTCCGCATGACCCTCGACGCTCGCACCCTCAGAACCACGGAAGACCTCGCCGCCGCCGGGCTGATCGCCGACGACGCGCGCGAGGCGATCGCGCGGGTCGCCGAGCGCTACGCCGTCGCGATCCCGCCGAACTTGTCAGCGCACCGCACGAGAGCGCCGATCCGATCGCCGATGACGCGCTCTCGCCGGTCAAGGGGATCGTGCATCGCTACCCCGACCGGGCGCTGCTCAAGCCGCTGCTGATTTGTCCCGTTTACTGCCGGTTCTGCTTCC
>DATIMU010000092.1:0-7482 GCA_035475015.1 Acetobacteraceae bacterium | reverse complement strand
AACAGCGTGCTGGACGCGCACGGCACGGCCGACACCGTGGTCGCGGGCGGCGGCAACGCCACGCTGTTCGGCGGCGGCGACGACACGCTGCTGGTCGGCGGCGCGGGCGCCGACACGCTGGTCGGGGGCGGCGGCGCCATCACGCTCGCCGGGGGCAGCGGCGGCTCGCTGATGTTCGCCGGCAGCGACGACGGCAATTTCCTCGGCGGTATCGGCCACGACACCATCGTCAGCGGCGCGGGCGCCGTGACGGTGCGGGCCAGCGGCTCCGCGCTGGTGTTCGGCGGCAGCGGCGGCCTGACCTTCATCGGCGGCAGCGGCGGCTCGACCGTCGTCGCCGGCAGCGGCAACGCCACCGTCACGGCGGGCTCCGGCGCCGACGCGATCTGGGGCGGCAAGGGGGCCGACGTCCTCCAGGCGGGCAGCGGCAACGCCACGCTGTCGGGCGGCGCCGGCGGTGACCTGTTCGGCTTCACCGCCGGGCAGGCGGGCGGCAACGACGTGATCGGCGATTTCCTCTCCGGCACCGACCATGTGCACCTGCAGGGCTACGGCGGCAGCGCGGTCGCGGACGCGCTCGCCGGCGCCGTCACCGCCAACGGCAACACCACGATCACCTTGGGCGATGGGACGCATATCGCGTTCCTCAACGTGGCAAGCCTCGCAGCGACGGATTTCGTCTGACTACGCCGGCAGCTGCACCGTCGCCCGCGCGCCGCCGCGCGGCATGTTCGCCAAGGTGATGTCGCCGCCATGCGCGCGCAGGATGTTGCGCGCGATCGGCAGGCCGAGGCCGACGCCGCCGGTCTCTCGATTGCGGCTGTTCTCGACGCGGTGGAACGGCTCGAACACGCGGTCGATCTCCTCCGGCGGGATGCCGGGACCGTCATCCTCGACCTCGACGATGACGAACCCGCGCGCCGGCGGCGCCAGGCGGATGCGCGCGCCGCCGCCGTAGTTCAGCGCGTTGGCCACGAGATTGGCCAATGCGCGCTTGAGTGCCAGCGGACGGGCGCGGATCGTCAGGCGCTGCGGGCCCTCGTAGCAGAGCGCCGCGGGGCTTCCCGGCCGCGCGTCGCCGGCCTCGTCGAGCAGCGTGCGGAGCAACTCCGGGAGGTCCAGTGCCGCCACCGGCTCGGCGCTAGTGGCGTCGCGACCGAAGGCCAGCGTGGCGGCGACCATCGCCTCCATCTCCTCGAGGTCCGCCAGCATCTTCCGGCGTTGCTCGTCGTCCTCCATGAACTCGGCGCGCAGCTTCATCCGGGTGATCGGCGTGCGCAGGTCATGGCCGATCGCCGTCAGCATCTCGGTGCGATCGTGCACGAAGCGGCGGATGCGGCCGGCCATCGTGTTGAAGGCGGCGGCGGCGGTGGCGATCTCGGTCGGCCCGTCCTCCGGCAGCGGCGGCGCGTTGACGTCGCGCCCCAGCGCCTCGGCGGCGGCGGCGAGGGTGCGCACCGGCGTGGTGAGCCGGCGCACCGCCCAGATCGTGAGCACGGCGGCGGCCAGCGTCATCAGCACGAAGGCGATCAGGAAGGTGCGGGAATGCCACGGAACGGGCGGCGGGACGTCGGAGGCGACGCTCAGCCAGCCGCCCTCCGGCAGCGGCATCCCGATCACCATGCGCTCGTCGGCCGGCCCGCCGTAAAACAGGAACTCGTGCGGGCGAGCCGTCACCGGCAGACCCACGATATTCATGTTCGAGCGGACCAGGTGATGCCAGGTCGGCGGCGAAGGCGGGAGACCTCCGGGCGGCGGCGGCGCCTCCGACAGGCGGGCGTGCAGCCCCGGCGTCGGGGTGAGTTCCTTCAGCACCGAGGCGCGGTCCTCGGGCGGCGTCATGGCGAGGACGCGATAGAAGTTCATGGTGCGCACACCGATGTCGCGCGCCAGCCCGAGCCGCTGCAGGCCGATCCGGTCGAGCGCATGGATCGTCAGCCCGGCGACCTGCACCACGGTGAGGCTGAGCAGCAGGACGAGCGCGGTACGGGCCGCCAGGCTGCGCGGCCACAGAAGCAGCCTCACGAACGCTCCACGGGCGCGGCGAGCACGTAGCCGCCGCCGCGTACCGTCTTGATGAGCTGGGCGCGGCGTCCGTCATCCTCCAGCTTGCGGCGCAGCCGACTGATCGCGACGTCGATCGCCCGGTCGAACGGGCCCGCCTGGCGGCCGCGCAGCAGGTCCAGCAGCATGTCGCGGGTCAGCACCCGGTTGGCGCGCTCCACCAGCGCGGCCAGCAGGTCGTACTCCCCGCCGGTCAGCGCGACCTCGACACCCTCCGGGTTCAGCAGGCGACGGCGCGCGGGCTCCAGCGTCCAGCCGCCGAACAGCAAGGGCCGCGCGCCGCGCTCGACGCGCTGCTCCACCGGCTCCCCGGCGCGACGCAGCACGGCGCGGATGCGGGCCAGCAGCTCGCGCGGATTGAACGGCTTGGCGACGTAGTCGTCGGCACCCAGCTCGAGGCCGATGATCCGGTCGGTCTCGTCACCCATCGCGGTGAGCATGACGATCGGCACGTCGGACTGGCCGCGCATCCAGCGGGCGAGATCGAGGCCGCTTTCGCCGGGCAGCATGAGGTCGAGCACCACGAGATGATAATGTCCGTTCGGCCAGAGCCGCCGTGCCTCGCGGCCGTCGCGCGCGCCGGACACGCGCAGGCGATGACGTTCGAGGAACCGCGCCAGCAGGTCACGGATCTCGCGGTCGTCGTCCACCACCAGGATGTGCGGCACCTGCTCCATCCCGGAACCATACGCAATGCCGCGGCGGGACGGCAGGGCGTGTTGCACTCCGTTGCATTTTCCTTTGGTGCGGGACGCCGGCCGCCCAGCACCCGACGCATTCGTGAGACGGTGCGGAACGATCCGTTCACGTTTTCGTCGCAGGATGCGGCGGTCACTGGGATGGCCTGCTCCGCCGATGTCGATCGCCAACATGCCGCTCGTCCAGTCGTACCATCCGACGACGTTCCTCGAACGCGGCGTCGCGGTGCCGTTCACCACGCCGTTGCTCGGCGGCGCACGCGCCCGCCCGGCGGAGCGGGGCGGGCCGGAACTGCTGGTGCCGAGCCCGTCGGGCGGGCGCGGGGTCTACATCCTCGCCTGGAGCGGCGTGCGGGAGATGTGCCGGCCGACCGTGCATGACAGCCGGCTGAACCACAAGGTCACGGCATTGGCCAGCGTCACGCCGTATTCAATCAGGAAGGCCGCCCGCGAGGTGGCCGCCGAAGGGCTCGCCGGCCAGGAGGCGCTGGTGGCCGCGCAAGCCGGCCGCGACACCGAGCAGGAGGAGACCCTGCTGACCAATTTCCTGCTCCTGCTCGGGCTGGTCGAGCAGATGGAGCCCGGCGAGACGTACGGTTCCGGCCTGCAGCCGGAGGAAAAGTCGGTGCTGGAGGCGCGCGCCAAGCGGGCCATCGCCCGCATGGCGCCGCGCGTCGGACGCAGCCCCGAGGTCATCGCCGCGATGCTCGAGGAAATGGCCCCGGTGTTCGCCGCGATCGGCGTCGGCCGGCAGACCGCGCACGCGCGATGCACGCGCGCGCTGGACACACTGCGCCGGCTGCACGCCGAGACCACCGCCTGGAGCCAGATGCACCGCGACGAGAGCGGCGCGCAGGCCGACATGATCTCGCGGGTCGCCGAGATGACCATCTCCTGCACCGAGACGACGCTCGATGAAGCCCACGCCTTGACCGTGAACATGGCCGGGATGCTGGCCCGATGGGCAAGCGAGGCGCCCGCCATCCGCAAGCTGACGGTGCGCCCGGAATGGCTGCTGGACGGCTGGGAGCAGATCTCTCTGCTGTGGCACTCCGCCGAGACCGACGCGGCACGGCGGGCGGTGCTGGCGGAGATGGCCCTGCTGGTCCCGATCATCCCGCGCGAGGCGTCGGACTGGGTCGGGATGCCGATCGACATGGACGGGGCGATGCGCTTTCGCCGCACCGTGACCCTGAACGAGGATTGGCGGACCGGCAGCGCAGTGTTCGAGCTGATCGCGCGCAACGAGCACCTGCGCGCGCTCGCCGCCTGAGCCGCCTGAATAGCCTGAGCCGCCTGAATAGATGGAGCGCTCGAACATGTCGGATCGTGCCGCCGGGCGCGGCGGCCCCCCGCAAACCCGCGAGATGCAGCGCAACCTGATCGCCGCGCGCGACGAGCAGATCACGCGCGTGGTCGCGGTCGTGGACGCGCTCGCCGACCGCAGCACGGCCGACGCGCTCATCGCGCCACTGCGGCCCCGCCTGCAGCAGCTCCGCCCGCCACGGCCGATCCGGCTCGCCCGGCTGCTGTTCCTGCCGCTCGATCCGCTGATCGTGCCCGCGCCGCGCTGGCGCCCGGGCGATCCGCTGGTGCCGCGTACTGCGCTGACGCCGCTCGCCGAAATCGTCAGATCCGCCGCCGGCGTCGCAGTGGCACGGGTGGAAGCATCGCTCGCGGGGATCGTCTGCGGCGACACGCAAGCCGTCGCCGACGCCGGCGCGCTGCTCTGGCCCGCGGCCGCGCGCGCGCTGGCGGACGCCGCGCCGCCGCAAGGCTGGTCCGAGAGCGGCCTGAAGGCGACGGAGTTCGCACCCATCGCGCGCGGCGTGGCGGGCGTGCTGGAAAACGCGGCTGCCGTGCGGCGCATGGTGGCGGAAGCGCGCCAAGGCCTCGCCGTGCGGCCGGAGATCATCGACACGGTGCTCGAAGCGGCAACCAGGCGAGGGCCCGAGGCGTGGAATCTCACCTTCGCCGTGCTGCTGGCACGGCTGCCGGACGCCGCCCCGCTGCTCCAGCGGGTCGCAGCCCACGCCGCGCGCGGCACCGATCCCGCCAGCCGCGCCCGGGCCGAGCGCGGCGCCGAGGCGGTGCTCGACGGTCTCGAACGACACGGGCCGGGCGGGCCGGTCGGCGACGCGGAGCTGGCTTCGGTCGGCGCCGAGGTGCGACGGATCGCCGCCCTGCTCGAAGCGATCGACGGACCGGGCGCCACCCAGCAGCGCCGCCGCCGGGTCCAGGAACTCCGTCATGCCCTCGACGCGAGCAGCCGGACCCGGTTCGAAGAAGGCTTGGCGTCCGCGTTCGTCGCACCCTTGCGCGAACAGCTCGAGGCGGCGGGGCCGATCGACGTCCCCGGCCTCGAGGACGCCGCGCGCCGCCTGCGCGAGATCGAGACGGCCGGCCGGCGCATCGGCAGCGCCAAGGCCTACGACACGCTGCTGCGCGGCACCGCGCAGGAGGTGATGCGCCTGGACGAGCGCCCCGGCCTCAGCCTCGCCGACAAGGTACGCATGGTCGAGGTCCTCGCCGGGCCGGACGAGGCGATGGCGATGCTCGGGGTTTCTTGAGCATCCGCGTGCCGCGGCGACATCAGTGAAAGCGCGGCATGACCTCGTCGCACAGCAGCCGTAACGCCCGCTTCACTTGGGCGTGAGGCGTGAGGCCGCCCGCGTTCAGCTCCATCAGCACGCCCGAGAGGCCGAGCTCCTCGCGCAGCCCGAGCAGCCGCTCGCCGACCGTCGCCGGCGTGCCGATCAGGACCATGCCGCGCAGCGCCTCCTCGAATGTGATCCGTTCCAGCCGCCGCGCCTGCTCCAGCCGCAGCTCGCCCGCCGGGCCGCCGGCGCGGCGCGCGGACTCGGTCAGCAGCGCCGCCTGCGCCCGGTAGTAGTGCATCAGGCTCGGCTCGGCTTCTTCCCTGGCTCGTGCCTCGGTCTCGGCCAGATAGGCGGGAAAGCGCAGGAACACGCGCGGCTCCCCGGCGTGCCCGGCCTGCCGGTAGGCCTCGCGATAGCGCTGGATGTTACCCGCGACGGCGGAGGCCGGCTCGTGCCGGATGCCGACGAAGATCGGCAGGCCGAGCGCGCCGATCGCCGGGAACGTGTCCGCACTGGTCGCCGCCATGCGGATATCGGGCGGTGTCCCTCGGTAGGGTCGTGGCGTCGTGGTCACGTCCTCGAAGCGGTGATAGGGGCCGTCGTGGGAGAATGTTGGCTCGATCCAGGCGCGCCGGACGATGTCGAGCACCTCGTTGAAGCGGTCGCGGCTCTCGGCATAGGGAACGCCGTAGGCCTGGTAGGTCTGCGCGACGCCGCTGCGGCCGACGCCGAGGATCAGGCGGCCCCGGCTGATCTGATCCACTGTCGCGACCTCCTCCGCCAGCCGCAGCGGATGGCACAGCGGCAGCACCTGCACGGCGATGCCGACCCTGATCCGCCTGGTGCGCGCGGCGATCGCGCTGGCGACACAGAGCGGCGCCGACAGCACCGACCGCGCGGGATCGAAATGCAGCTCGGCGAGCCATACCGCGTCGAGCCCGCCCTGCTCCGCCGCGTCGACCAGATCGAAGGCCTCGTCGAAGGCGTCCTCGTCGGGCCGGCCGGGCAGCGAGGGGAACTCGTGGAAGATGCCGAATTCCATGCCTGCCGCCTCAGACCGGCGTGTCGCCGCGAATGGTGATCCGGTGCATCAGCCGGGTGCCGGCGGGATAGTCGTTGATCGCGAAATGCTGCGTGCAGCGATTGTCCCAGAACGCCAGCGACCCGGTGCGCCAGACGAAGCGGCAGGTGAACTCCGGGCGGGTGGAGTGGCGCGTAAGGAAGTCGAGCAGCGGCTGGCTCTCCTCCTCCGTCATGCCCGCGAAATATTGCACGTGACTGCCGATGTAGAGCGACTTGCGGCCGGTCTCGGGATGCGTGCGCACCAGCGGATGCGCCGAGGTGGTCTGCAGGTCGCCGGTATCGCGCACCTTCACCGTGGTCAGCCGGTCGGCGTAGAACTCGCGCCGCGACTTGCCGCCGTATTTCTTGCCGCCCTCGCCGACGCTCACCGCCCGCAACGGATCGAGCATCCGCCGCATCCCGTCGGATAGTGTCTCGTAGGCGAGATACTGGTTGGTGAACATCGTGTCGCCGCCGGCCTCCGGCACCCGGCGGGCGTACAGCATGGTGCCCAGCGCCGGTTGCGGGGCGAACATCTGGTCGGAGTGCCAGGTGCCGCCGAAATTGCGCTTGTCGGTTTCCGCCTTGCGGATCTCCAGGATCTCGGGATGCTCCGGAAGCCCCTCGACGAAGGGGTGCAGGTGGATCTCGCCCCAGCGCCGCGCGAAGGCGAGCTGGCGTTCCGGCGTCAGCGCCTGGTCACGGAAGAAGATCACCAGGTTCTCGTGCAACGCGGCGCGGATCTCGTCCATCACCTCGTCGCCGATGTCGCGCGCGAGATCGACGCCCGCGATTTCCGCGCCGAGCGCCCCGGCGATCCGGTTCGCCTCGATGTGGCGAAAGCGCGTGTTGCGTATTCCGTCCATGCCCTGCCTCCATGCGGCGCGGTGAGCCGATGATGGGCCAGAATGCGGCAGGTGCAAAGCGCGCCGCATCCGCTCGGCTGGCCATTCGTAACGCTGCCGCTAGGCTGGGCAGGGAGGAAACGAAGCCCTGCGTGTTGGCTGCTGAGACGGGGGGATTGCCGCTGGTGTTCGGCATGACCGCGTTCGCGGGGC
>DATIMU010000091.1:0-3281 GCA_035475015.1 Acetobacteraceae bacterium | reverse complement strand
TGCGCGTGCTGCAGGAGCGCGAGATAGACCGGCTGGGCGGCAGCGCGCCGGTGAAGGTCAACGTGCGCATCCTCGCCACCACCAACCGCGACCTTCCGGCCGAGGTGACGCGCGGCACGTTCCGCGAAGACCTGTATTTCCGCCTGAACGTCGTCACCTTGCGCACCCCGTCGTTGCGTGAGCGTCCGGCCGACATCGCGGCGCTGGCGGAGCATTTCGCGCGCCGCTACGCCGACGTGAACGGCCTGCCCGCCCGCCCGCTCAGCGACGCCGCCCATCGGCGCCTCGCCGGCCATACCTGGCGCGGCAACGTGCGAGAGCTCGAGAACACCATCCACCGTGCCGTGCTGCTGGCCGAGGGCGACATCATCGACGCCGCGGCGATCGAGGTCGGACCACCCGCCGCGCCCACCGAACCGGCGCGGGCCGCCGCCGAAGCCGGAAGCGGCGGCATCGCCAGCCTGGTCGGACGACGAATGGACGACGTCGAGCGGGATCTGATCCTGGAGACGCTCGGCCACACGCTGGGCAACCGCACGCACGCCGCCACCATCCTCGGCATCTCGATCCGCGCGTTACGAAACAAGCTGCGTGACTACGCGGCGCAGGGCGCGCCGGTGCCGCCGCCGGCCGCCGGTATTGCCGGGGGCGCCGGCATCGCGCCCTCCACCGTCGTCGCGGCCTGACGCCGGTGGCGGACATTGCCCTCCCCGGCTTCGTCACCGCGCTGTCAGTCAAGCTGCGCCGCTTCGCGCCCGGCACCGATGTCGGGCTGGCGCTCGGCGTGGTCGCGCTGCTCTCGGTGCTCATCCTGCCGCTGCCCACCTTGCTGCTCGATCTCGGGCTGGCGCTGTCGATCACCAGCTCGGTGCTGGTGCTGATGGTCGCGCTGTTCCTCAACCGGCCGCTCGACTTCACCAGTTTTCCCACGTTGCTGCTGCTCACCACGCTGCTGCGCCTGTCGCTCAATGTCGCGACCACGCGGCTGATCCTGTCACACGGCAACGAGGGTCCGACGGCGGCGGGCAACGTCGTGGCCGCGTTCGGCGGCTTCCTGATGGGTGGGGACGTGGTGATCGGCCTGATCCTGTTCGCCATCCTGCTGGTGGTGAACTTCATGGTCATCACCAAGGGCTCCGGCCGCATCGCCGAGGTGGCGGCGCGGTTTAGCCTCGACGCCATGCCGGGCAAGCAGATGGCGATCGACGCCGATCTCTCCGCCGGGCTGATCGACGAGAAGGTCGCGCGCCGCCGCCGGCGCGAGCTCGAGGAGGAGAGCGGCTTCTACGGCGCGATGGACGGCGCCGCCAAGTTCGTCCGCGGCGACGCCATCGCCGGCCTCATCATCACCACGATCAACATCTTCGGCGGCTTCGCCATCGGCCTGCTGCGCCACGGGATGCCGTTCGCCGACGCCGCCGCCACCTACACGACGCTGACCGTGGGCGACGGCCTGGTCTCGCAGATCCCGGCACTCCTGGTCTCGACCGCCGCCGGCATCGTGGTGACCAAGGGCGGCGTGGAGGGCACCGCCGACACCGCGCTGATCCGCCAGCTGGGCGGCAGCCCGAAGCCTCTGGCGATGGCCGCGGGTGCTGCGGGCGTGCTCGCGCTGATGCCCGGTATGCCCACCCTGCCGTTCCTCGCCCTCGCGGGGTTGGCGGGCGGCGGCGCGTGGCTGCGCCACACCCACCCGTCCGCGCCGGAGCCGACGGATGGCCCGGCCATGCCGGCGCTCACCGCCGAGCCGCCGATCAGCGAGACGTTGCGCATCGACATGATCCGCCTCGAGCTCGGGTACGGGCTGCTCGCCCTGGCCGGCGGCGATGCGCCGCGATTGACCGAGCAGATCAAGGGATTGCGCCGCTCGATCGCCGCCGAGGTCGGCTTCGTGCTGCCGCCGGTGCGCATCCAAGACAACATGGCGCTGGAGGCCAACTGCTACGCCGTGCGCATCAAGGAGATCGAAGCCGGGCGCGGCGAGCTGCGCCCGACCATGCTCCTGGCGATGGACCCGCGCGGCGGCCTGCCCGACCTCCCCGGCGAGCAGACCACCGAGCCCGCCTTCGGCCTGCCCGCGCGCTGGATCGACCCGGCGGCCAAGGAGGAGGCGATCTTCCGGGGCTGCACGGTGGTCGATCCGCCGAGCGTGCTCACCACGCACATCACCGAGCTGGTGCGCGAGACGATGGCCGAGCTGCTGTCCTACGCCGAGACGCAGAAGCTGCTCGACGAGCTGCCGCGCGAGCAGCAGAAGCTGGTCGGCGACCTCGTCCCCTCGCAGATCACCGCGGGCGGCGTGCAGCGCGTGCTGCAAGCCCTGCTGTCGGAGCGCGTCTCGATCCGCGACCTGCCGACCATCCTCGAGGGCATCCAGGAAGCCTGCGGCGGGGCGGCGCGCGCCATCCCGGCGATCGTCGCGCATGTTCGCGCCCGGCTTGCCCGCCAGATCAGCGACGCGCATGTCGGCCCCGGCGGCTATATCCCGCTCATCACCCTATCGCCCGACTGGGAGCTCGCCTTCTCCGACGCCCTGGTCGGCCCGGCGGAGGATCGCCAGCTCGCGATGGCACCCTCGAAGCTGCAAGATTTCATGCAGCGCCTGCGCGGCGCGTTCGACGCGGCGGCATCCAGCGGGGAAGCGCCGGTGCTGCTGACCAGCAGCGCCATCCGCTCCCACGTCCGCGCGATCGTCGAGCGCATCCGCCCGAGCACGCCGGTGCTCTCGCAGACCGAAATTTTCCCGCGCGCCCGCATCCGCACCGTGGGCAGCATTTGACCCTGGCCTCGGACATCTCCGGCGCGGGTTCGCGGGGTGCGGCAATCTCTCGGCAAGACCTGCCGGATAAGCTCGCGCCATGCGGCTGAAGCTCTACCGCGCCACCGGCATGGCCGAAGCCATGAGCAGCATCCGCGCCGAGCTCGGCGTCGATGCGCTCATCCTGGCCACCCGCCGGGTCGGCGCAGGCGTCGAGGTCACCGCCGCGCTGCCCGACGAGGAGGACCATCCGCCGCCGCCGCCACCGCCAGCGCCCGACCCCGAGCGGCTCGCGTCGCTCGCCTTCCACAACGTGCCGGCAGCACTCGCCGACCGGCTGCGGCACGGTCCGTTGGCCGACGCGCTCGGACAGGCGCTGCCTTTCGCGCCGCTGCCGCTATGCCACGGCGCGCGCCCGTTGCTGTTCGCGGGCCCCGCCGGCGCGGGCAAGACGCTCACCGTCGCGCGGCTCGCGGCCCGCCTGGTGATCGGCGGTGTCTCGCCGAGTGTGGTCACGGCGGAC
>DATIMU010000090.1:0-2326 GCA_035475015.1 Acetobacteraceae bacterium | reverse complement strand
CGCTCGATCATGCACTCACTTCCTCACGCAGAAATCGTTCGCCGTGCCCGAGAGAACTCAGGCGCTCGTGGCGATCTCCTGCCACAATGCCCGCGTCTCGCCGCCGGGATCGTCCTCGATGCGGCAATTCTCGTCGAGGATCAAGGTCGCGCGGCGCTCCGGCGTATAGGCGGGCCAGCGCGGAATGGCGGGACAATCCGGATTGCCGGTCCGCGCGAAGGCCGCCCAGGTAGCCGCCATCGTCGCCGCGAGCGCGAGTGCGGCCTCGTTCCGGTCGCCGGGCGCCAGGAGCCGCACCGTCTCGAAGGTGAACGGCACGTCCATCGCGTGCGGTGATTTCAGCCGGCCGCCGAAGGCCGGGGTCTCCCAGGCGAATGAATACATGTAGGTGCCAGCGCGGGACTTGCGTGCCCGGCGCTCGGCCATCGTCAGCGAGCGGATGCGGAAGTTGCTGTCTGTCAGCGTAGCGATCAGACGTTCCGCCGGGCTCATCTGCGGATAGACCTGCCGATACGTCGCCAGGACGCGATCGGTGTGCGCGCCGGCGACCGCCGCCACGCCCTCGCGCAGCTCGCTCTCGGTGAGAGTGCCCTCCCACACCTTGTCGTCCTGCGACAGGAACAGCGACGCCTCATCCTTGGTGTCGCCCACCAGCAGGGGAATGTCGTCCGACAAATCGGGCGCGTCGGGCTCGAACGGGTGGCGCGGGACGATGGTCCCGTCCACCACCGGGCCGAACGGGTAGCGGTCGAACAGCGGCCAGGGCGACGCGCCGAGCGCGCTGGTCGCCGGCTCGACCGCGGCGCGCAGCCGCTCCCACGGCAAGCGTTGCAACTCGCCCAATTGCGCGCGCCCGAGTCCGAGCTCCCGCAGCACCGCGTCACTGAGCCTTGCCGCGCGCTCGCGCTCGCGCAGGCGGATCACCGCGCCGCTCTGCACGATGGCGCGGTGGAACAGGCCACGCGCCAGCGGCATCGCCATCAAGGTGCTGACCTTTCCGCCGCCGCCCGACTCGCCGAAGATCGTCACGTTTCCCGGATCGCCGCCAAACCTTTCCGCGTGGTCGCGCACCCATTCGAGGGCGGCGATCATGTCCAGCGTGCCGGCGTTGCCGGACGCCGCGAACTCCGCACCGCCGAGTGCTGACAGATCGAGATGGCCGAAGATGTTGAGCCGCTGGTTGACGGTGACGACCACCACGTCGCCGCGCCGCGCCAGATTGGTGCCGTCGAGCCGCGCGCTGTTGGCCGAGCCGAACGAGAACGCGCCGCCGTGCAGCCACACCATCACCGGCCGCTTCGCGCCGTCGCCGAGACCCGACTGTGAAAGATCGGGCGTCCATATACTCAAGGTCAGGCAGTCCTCGCTCTCCGGCGTGGTGTCGGGCGGGCTGGCGAAATGCTCGAGCTCGCGGCGGCGGTTGAAGCCCACCCGCGATTGCGGCGACTGCGCGACATAGGCGAGCGCGTCGCGCACGCCAGCCCAGGGCGTCGGCTTGCGCGGCGGCATGAAGCGGTTTTCTCCGGCGGTATCCGCGCCGTATGGAATACCCTTGAACGCGGCGACGCCGTTCTCGCGCGTGCCCCGGATGCGTCCGGCGTCGGTCTCCGCCTCGATATGCATTGCCTTTTCTCCCTTATTCCCCGGCCAGCGCCACCCGGCGCGGCCGCAGCCAGATCCGCGTGAGCAGCAAGGTCGGCAGCATCATCAGCCAGAGCAGCCCGCCGAGCCAGAGCGAGACATCCACCCGCCCCGACATGTCGACGACGATGCCCGCGAGCATCGGTCCGGCGGCCATGCCGAGATAGCAGAAGGCGTAGAAGATCCCGAACCCGGTGCTGCGGCTCGCCGGGCTCAGCACGCGGGTCACCAGCGTGATGATCGCCACGGTCGCCGCCGGGTAGGTCAGCCCGAACAGCGCCAGCCAGAACCAGGCGGGACCGCTCAGCGGCAACAGGAAGAACGGCAGCGCGCTCGCCAGCGTGCCGCAGGTGATGAACAAGCCGGTGCGCCCGCTGCGGTCGAGCAGGTGGCCGAACACGGGATAGCCGAGCACCGGCAGCAGCGAGGCAAGGCTGACCAGCGCGCCCGCCTCGCCGACGGCGAAACCCTGGCCGACCAGCAAGCTGGGCGCGAACCCCATCAACACCATGAAGCCCATGTTGGTCAGCAGCCACAGTAGCGACGGGCCGAGCAGGTGGCGCAGCTCGATCGGCGTAATCACCCAGAGCCGCCGCGACGGCGGCGACGGGTGCGTTTCCGGCGCGCGGTACAGCGCAAGAAACAGGATCATCGCAACGGCGGAGCTCGCCGCCGTCGCGTACAC
>DATIMU010000089.1:0-2866 GCA_035475015.1 Acetobacteraceae bacterium | reverse complement strand
TTCGTCGTGGATGTCCTGATTGGTGTAATCCTTGAGCATCGCCGCGGCGATCACCGAGATCAGCGCACAGATGCTGATGAAGATGGCGATCGGCCAGGGCGAGCGATAGGTCGCGAACAGCGCCGCGGCGATCAGCGGCGCCGGGCCGCCGGCGATGATCGAGGCGAGCTGATAGCCGATCGAGGCGCCGCTGTAGCGCAGCCGGGGCGTAAAGCTCTCGGCGATCAGCGCCGCCTGGGGGCCGTACATCAGGTCATGCGGGATCAGCGACAGCACGACCGCGAGGAACACCCAGAACGGCACCACGGTGTTCAGCATGACGAAGTACAGCCAGCCGAAAATCCCGGTGACGACCGCGCCCAGGATGTAGATGCGCTTGCGCCCGAAGCGGTCCGACAGATGGCCGGCGAACGGCACGGTGAAGAATGATACCACCGCCGCCACGAGCACCGCGATCAGCAGGAAGTCGCGCGAGACGTGCAGCGTGCTGACACCGTAGGAGAACACGAAGGCGGTGAAGATGTAGAACGGCGCCTGCTCGCCCATGCGCGCGAAGGCGCTGAGGAAGATTTCGCCGGGCTGGCGGCGGAACACCTCGATCATCGGCGCCTTCTCGATCCGCTTCTCGTTCAGCAGCCGCTGGAACACGGGGGTTTCGAGAATGCCGAGACGAATCCACAGGCCGATGGCGACCAGCACGATGCTGAGCAGGAACGGCACGCGCCAGCCCCAGGTCAGGAACTGGTCGCCAGCGAGCGCACTGAAGATCAGCACGATCAGATTGGAGATGAACAGCCCGGCCGGCACGCCCCATTGCGGCCAGGAGGCGATGAAGCCGCGATGCTGGTTGGTGCGCGCCCACTCCATCGACAGCAGCACCGAGCCACCCCACTCGCCGCCGACGCCGACGCCCTGGATGAAGCGCAGCACGGTCAGGATGATGGCGCCCCAGACGCCGATGCTCGCGTAGGTCGGCACCAGGCCGACCAGGAATGTCGCGATCCCCATGAGCATCAAGGTTGCGATCAGGGTGGCCTTGCGGCCGATCCGGTCGCCGAAATGGCCGAAGATCGCCGCACCCACCGGGCGCGCGATGAAGCCGACGGCATAGATGCCGAACGCCTCCAGCGTGCCCACCAGCGGGTCGGAGTGCGGGAAGAACAGCTTGGCGAACACCAGGCCGGTGACGATGCTGTAGAGGAAGAAATCGTACCACTCGATCGTGGTGCCGATCGTGCTGGCGATCACCGCGCGGCGGAGCTGGGCGCGATGCTCGGCCTCCGAGAGCACCGGCACGCTGCCCATCGCGGGAGCCAAGTCTACCATCGCCGTCCCTCCGCTTGCCGCAGTTGCCTGCCGTGCTTGCGATCAGAACGCCGTGGCTCAAGCAGAGTTCATCGGAACGATTTCGCGTGCGAGGCGGCGGAGTGAATTCCGCCCTACCGGTAGGGCGGAATTCATTCCGCCGTCTTCAAGATGTCCAGCACGCGCGCGCCGTAGCGTTCGAGTTTCGAGGCGCCCACGCCCTTGACCTGACCCAGCTCGGCGAGGCTGGCGGGCCGCACCGCCGCGATCTCACGCAGCACCGAGTCGTGGAAGATCACGTAAGGCGGGATCGCCTGCGCCTTTGCCTCGACGGCGCGCCAGGCGCGGAGCGACTCGAACAATCCCGCCGGCGCGGCCGGCAGATCGGCCGCCACGGCGGCTGGCCGGCGTTCCCGCCTCGCTCGCGCCGGCGCGACCGTCTCCTCGCGCAGCATCACCCGCTCCTCACCGCGCAGCACCGGACGCGCGCGCTCCGGCACCAGTGCCAGGCTGGCGAACTCGCCGCTCTCGGTCCGCAACGTCCCCGCCGCGATGAGCTGGCGGATCACGCCGCGCCAGAACTCCCGTGACCGATCGGCGCCGATCCCGAAGGTCGGCAGCTTCTCGTGCCCGTGGCGCAGCACCATCTCGGTCTCCTGCCCGCGCAGCACCGCGATGACATGCACCGCGCCGAAGATCTGGCCAGTGCGGTACACCGCGGACAGCGCCTTCTGCGCCTCCACCGTGCCGTCGAATAGGGTCGCGGGTGTGGCGCAATTGTCGCAATGGCCGCATGGCTCGCCCAAATCCTCGCCGAAGCAGCCGAGCAGCGAGCGGGTGCGGCAGGCGGTCGTCTCAGTGAGCGCGATCATCGCCTCGAGCCGCCCCCGCATCACCCGCTTCTGCGCCTCCGGCGCGGCGGATTGGGCGAGCCAGTGGCGCGCGCGGGCGATGTCCTCGCCGCCATAGAGCAGCAGCGTCCGCGCCAGGTCGCCGTCGCGGCCGGCGCGGCCGATTTGCTGATAGTACGATTCCGGGCTGTCCGGCATGTCGAGATGCACGACGAAACGCACGTCCGGCCGGTCGATGCCCATGCCGAACGCGATCGTGGCGGCGATGATGACCGGCTCGCCGGACCGAAACCGGGTCAGCGCCGCACGCTTGTCCGCGCGGTCCAGCCCGGCGTGAAAGGCGATGGCGGGAAGCCCCTTCTGCTGCAGCCGCGCCGCGATCCGCTCGGTCTTGGCCCGGCTGCCGCAATAGACGATGCCGCACGCGCCGGGGTGGCGGGCGAGCAACTCGAGCAGCTGCGCCGTCTCCCCGACCTTCGGCTCGGCCGCGATGTTGAGGTTAGGCCGGTGGAAGCTCGACGCGAACACCTCGGCACCACTCATGGCGAGCGACTGCAGAATATCGACGCGGGTGCGCGGATCGGCGGTCGCGGTGAGCGCGATGCGCGGCACGCCGGGGAACCGCTCGGGCAGGCAGGCGAGGGCGCGGTATTCGGGGCGGAACTCGTGGCCCCATTGCGAGACGCAGTGCGCCTCGTCGATCGCCAGCA
>DATIMU010000088.1:0-7009 GCA_035475015.1 Acetobacteraceae bacterium | reverse complement strand
ATGTAGATGGCGGTCATGGCGGCCAGTGTAGCCGGGAGTCGCCGGGTTGCCAGGCGGCGCTACTGCGCTCGTCACGCGGTCGCGAGCAACAATACGCCGATCGAGATGAGGCCGACGGCGGCGAGATGCGTGGTGCCGATCGGCTCGGCGAAGGCGAAGTGGCCGATGAGCAGCGCCGCGACATAGGAGGCGGCGGTGCAGGGCAAGGCGACCGACATCGGGATGCGCCGCAGGGCGATTATGTAGAGCAGCGCGGCCCCGCCGTACAGCGAAAGGCCGAGCAGCGTCCGCCAGTCGAACAACTGTGCCGCGAAATCGGCGGCACCGGCGCCTGCCTTGAGCAGCGCCTGTCCGACCATGCTGGTGGCGATCGCGGCGGCGAGGACGAACCAGTATTGCGTCACCTGCGCGCGCGCTCCACCACGGCGGGGCTGCGCTCGATCAGCCGCACCGTGCCCTGCGGCTTGCCGTTGGCGGAGAGGAACGTCCGCCCGACATACTCGCCCATCACGCCGAGGACCATCGACTGCACGCCGGAGACCAGCAGGATCACCGTCATGGTCGAGGCCCAGCCGGACGGGGTATCGTGTCGGAGCAGCGCCTCGACGATGACCAGCACCGCGCCGATGCCGCCGAGCAGGGCCAGCATCGCGCCGGTCAGCATCGCCAGGCGCAGCGGCGCCAGGGAGAAGCTGGTGACCAGGTTGAGCCAGAGCCGCACGAGGCGTCGCAACGTGTAGTTCGACCGCCCCTCGGCACGCGGCAGGTGGCGCACCTCGATGCTGTCGATGCGTCGCGTCACCTGCATGAGCAGCCCGTCGATATACGGATAGGGTCCGCGATAGCGCGTGACCGCGTCGACCATCAGGGATGACATGCAGCGGAACGAGGAGAGATAGAGCCCGCGCGGCTTGTCGAGCAGCCAGTCCGCCACCTTGTTGGCGAACCGGCTGCCGAGATTGCGCCAGCCCGCATGGGCCTTCTCGGCGTAGCGCGTGTACACCACGTCCCAGCCGCCGAGCCGCGCGTGATCGTAGAGGCGCACGACCTCCTCGGGCGGGTTCTGCAGATCGTCGTCCATGGTGATGACGAAGCGGCCGCGCACATGACGCAGGCCGGTCATCACCGCGTTGTGCTCGCCGAAATTGCGCGCGTGCTCGATGTAGGTGACGGGAATGCTCGCGCTGTGGACCAACGCGCGACACACATTGGCCGAGTCGTCGGGGCTGCCGTCATTGACCAGCACGACCTCGAGCCCGCCCTCCGGCCGCAGGGTGGCGAGGGCAGCGACCAGCCGGCCGACCGAGCCCGCGCCGTTATAGACCGGGACCACGATCGACAGCCCGACCGGCGCCTCGCTCGCCGGGTCGAACTCCCGCGCGCCGGGCATGATGAACCCGTCCATCGCCTCCTCGCTCATGGCCGCCGCGCCGTCGCCAGCACCGAGCCGCCAGCCGGGAGCGGCACCCGCAGATGCCGCTCGATCTCCGCTACTGTGTGCAGGGTTGTGTTAAGCCAAGGCGAAAACCGGGACACATCCGAGGCGGAATCGTGGCGCGGGAAGATTTTGCGCCGCGCCACCATCAGCGGCAGCAACAGGCCGTTCCAATACTGCACGCCAATGTCGGCAAATCCCGCCGCGCCGAGCATGGCGCGGACCTCGCGGGCCGACTGGCGGCGAGCGTTGTGAACCCGCCGATCGTGGCCGGACAGCAGCCAAGCATATGCGGGCATGTTCACCACCAGCCGCCCGCGCGGCCGCAGCACGCGGCGTAGCTCGCCCAGCGCGGCCGCGGGCTCGACCGCGCGGTGGCACAGCACGTCGGCCAGGATCGCCGCATCGAAGGTGGCGTCGGCGAAGGGCAGGGCGTTGACGCTGCCGCACGCCACCGGCGCGCCGGATTTTTCCCCCGCCCGCCGCGCCGCCTCGGCGTCCCATTCGAGGCCGATGCGGGCGATCCCGGGGCAGGCGCCGAGCCGCGCGAGCAATCCGCCGGTGCCGCAGCCGGCGTCGAGCACGTCGCCGCGCATGTCGCCGAGCGCGTCGAGCAGGCGCGCGTGCAGGGCGCGATACCACCACATGCCGGCCTCCTCCGCGTCCATGAGATGGTATTCCGCAGGCTCCATGCCGGCGTCTTTGACAGGAAACCGGCCGGCCCGCGCAAGCCCGGCGCCGCGCGCGCAAACTTCGCGGCTGCGCGGCGGCGGCGAGACCGCTATTTTCGGCGCGCGGAGGCACGCCATGACGACCGACGCCGAGCATACGTACTGGTCCGAGCCGGGTGCGCTGCGTTCCCGGCTCGCCGAGCTCCCCTCGGAACCCCGGATGCTGCCGGACGCGCTGGAGAATTTCCTGATCCATCATGCGGTCGCGCGGTACATGAATCTCGGCGTGCCGGCGCAGGCCGAGTCGGACCGTGACCTGCGCACCGTCGTGCGGCTGCTGGACCGGCTGACGCGGCGTGACGGGCGGCATTTGTCGGAGCATCGCGCGCTGCCCGACTATCTCTACGGTACCTGCCACGACTTCGCGCTGCTCGCGACGAGCGTGCTGCGCGAGGCCGGCGTTCCCGCGCGGCTGCGCGTCGGTTGCGCCAGCTATTTCCGCCCCGGATACTGGGACGACCATTGGATTTGCGAGTATCGGCGCGGCTTGGGTTGGGCGGTGCTCGACGCTCAGCTCGGTCCGCGCGCACGGACCGGGTTCGGGATCGGCTTCGACGTGAGCGACGTGCCGGCCGATGGTTGGCGCCCGGCCGCCGCAATCTGGCGGGCCATCCGCGCCGGCACGGTGGACGAGCGGATCTGCGGCCTGACAAATATCGGGATCGAGGGGCGGTGGTTCGTCGCCTCCGCCGTGCTGCGGGACGCGGCGGCGCTGGCCGGGATCGAGACGCTGCCCTGGGACTATTGGGGACCGGGACACGCCTTCCGCGAGACGCGGCAGGTGAGCCCGGAGCAGGCACGCGATATCGACGCGCTCGCCGCGGCGCTCGATCCCGCGCCGGCCGGTCGCGAGGAAGCCGAGGCGGTACTCGCCCGCTTCACCTGGGCGCGGCCGACGCCGACCGTGTGGAGCCTTCCCGAGGGGCGACCGACCGAGGATGTCCGGATCCGGCCGTGAGGGCGGCAACCGGGAATTAACCGGGTGGCCGGATGCTGCCTCGCATTCGACTGCCTTGCGCCCGCCATTCTGGCAAGGCATCCATCCGGCGCAGCATGAGCATGACCCCGACCGACGCCCGATCCCTGCCGGACGCTCCGGCCGCCGCCGGTACGCCCGGGGCGGCGTGGCTCAGTCGATTGCGGCGTCATCGGCATGTCGCGACGGCTCTGCGCGTGCTGCCGGCGCTGCTGCCGGCGCTGCTGTTCCTCCCCGTGGTGCTCGCTCCGCCGCTCAACCACGACGTCGCCGCCGTGCTCGATTTCTCGCAGCGCTGGCTGGCCGGCGAGCACCTCTATTCGGACCTGATCGACGTCAATCCGCCGCTGATCTTCGTGCTCAACCTGATCCCCGCCTGGATCGCCTCGGTGACACCGCTGGACGGGGTGCAGGCGCTGCATCTCTGCCTGCTGGGTTATGGCGGGTTCTGCTGGTGGCTGGCCTTCCGCGTCCGCGACCGCGCGGCCGAGGCCGCGGTCCAGCGCGCCTTCCTCGACGTGCTGCCGGCGCTGTTCCTGCTCGACGCCGGCTACGATTTCGGCCAGCGCGAGCACCTGATGGCGGTCGGCGCCTTGCCCTACGTGCTGTGCGCGGCGCGGCGATCGCGAGGGGAGTGCCCGCGCGGACGGATCGCCGTGGCGCTGACCGCTGGCGCCGCTTTCGCCCTCAAGCCGCACTTCCTCGGTATCCCCGCGCTCATCGAGTTTTCCGTCATCCTCGCCCGCGTGCCGGCGGGCGTGCCGGTGCTTGCCGCGTTGCGCGCCGGCCTGCTCGCCTCGCTGCGCGACCCTGTGCCGTGGGTGATGGTCGCGGTCTGGGCCATCTATCTCGCCTCGTTGCCGCTGGTCTTTCCCGACTATCTCGGCGTCGTCGTGCCGCTGGTGTGGGATTTCTACCTCGACCTCGGTGGGCTGACCGTGGCGCAGATGCTGCTGTTGCCCCGCATGGCGACGGCGCTGTGCCTGCTGCTGCCGCTGCTCTGGCTGGCGTTCCGGCGCGCCCCGTTTCGCCGCCCCGGGCCTGAGACGGCGCTGCCGCGGCTGCTCGGGCTCGCGGCACTCGGCGCGCTGGCCTCGGCGCTGGCGCAGCACAAGGGCTGGTCCTACCACATCCTGCCGATCGAGCTGTTCGCCTGCGCGCTCGGCGGGGTGCTGGCGGCGCGATGGCTGGATGGGCTGAGCGGCGCGCGGTTCCGCCCCGCCGCCTATCCGGTGGCCGCCATCCTCGCCGGGCTGTTCGCCCTCTACGCCATCTCGAACGGCGAGGCGCCGTGGAAGGAGCTCGAATACGACGGCAGCCAGGTGGACCGGCTCACCCAGCTGTTGCAGCAGGACGCCGCCGGCGAGCGGGTGCTGGTGTTCTCCCCCGGCATCTACCCGATCTACCCGACGCTGAACTATGTCGGCGCGCACAATACGCTGCGCACCATGAACATGTGGTTGCTGCAGGGCGCCTATCAGCGATGTCTGCCGGACGGCCGGCTCTATCGGGAAGTGTGGGAGATGGGCCGGCCCGAGTTCTTCATCTACCGCACCGTGGCCGAGGATTTCGCCCGCGCGCCGCCGGCCGCCGTCGTGGTGGACCGCCAGCCCGGCATCCCCTGGTGCGGCGGCGAGTTCAGCTTCATCGACTATTTCAAGCGCCACCCGCTATTCGCGGAAGTCTGGTCGCATTACGAACTCAGCGCCGAGTGGGACCGCTATCAGGTCTACACCAGGAAGGACTGACCGCGATGAGCTTCGAGGAGTACGTCGGTAAGGCAGAGACGCGTACCGATACCGTCTGGCCGACGGTCATCCGGGGCCTCGCCGCGACACTTGACATCCCGGAGCAGGAGGTGGCGCCGGACGGCAGGCTGCCGCCGTTGTGGCACTGGATGCTGTTCCAGGAATGGGCGTCGGCGCACGCCCTCGGCCCGGACGGGCATCCCAGGCGCGGCGGCTTCCTGCCGCCGGTGCACGACCTGCCGCGCCGCATGTGGGCCGGCGGGCGGGTGCGCTTCCTCACCCCGCTGCGCGCCGGCGATGCCATCAGCCGCACCAGCACGATCCTCAAGGTCGAGGAAAAATCCGGAGGCTCGGGCCGGCTGGTGTTCGTCACGGTGCGCCACGTCATCGGCGGCCCCGCGGGGACGGCGATCGAGGAGGAGCACGACATCGTCTATCGCGGCACCGAGGGTGCGGCGGTGCGGGCCGCCGAGCCCGCGCCGGAGCCCGGGGCGGGGGCGTTCGGCCGCGTGATCCAGCCCGATCCGGTGCTGCTGTTCCGCTACTCCGCGCTGACCGCGAACGGCCACCGCATCCACTACGACCTCGACTACGTGACGCGCGACGAGGGCTATCCCGGCCTCATCGTGCACGGCCCATTGCAAGCCGCGTTGCTGGCCGATCTGGTGCGCCGCCACCTTCCGGGCGCCGCCATCGCCCGCTTCTCGTTTCGCGGTCGGCGGCCGGCCTTCCACCAGAACCCGTTGCGGCTGGTCGGCTGGGAGGACGCGGGAAAAATCCGGCTGGAAACCCGCGACCATGAAGGGGCGGTCTGCATGTCGGCCGAGGCGGTGCTCGCCTGAGGGCTGGCGCGAGCGCGCGTCCCAGGTAAGCTACGTCGGCGAAACAGGACGGAATCACTAGAAAATGCCATTCCTGACCGAGCCGGAGCCCGAACGCGGCGCCGTGCGGCCCGTGCTGGCGGGCGTGCGTCGCATCGTCGCCGGCAATCCCGGGCCGATGACCTATTTCGGCACCAACACCTATCTCATTGACGGCCCCGACGGCGTGGTGGTGCTCGATCCCGGCCCCGAGGGCCATCCCGAGCATGTCGAGGCGATCCTCGGCGCCACCGGCGGCAAGGTCGCGCTCATCCTCGTCAGCCACCATCACCACGACCATATCGGCGCCGTCCCCGCCTTGAAGAAGGCGACGGGCGCGCCGACCGCGGGGTTCCGCGAAAAGGCGATCCCCGAGTTCGAGCCCGACATCAAGCTCGACGACGGCAGCCGCATCGCCGGCTTGACCGCGCTGCACACGCCCGGCCATGCCTCGGACCATCTCTGCTTCGCCCTGCCGGAAGGCGAGGGGGGAAAAGTGCTGTTCAGCGCCGACCATGTGATGTCCTGGTCGAGCACCGTCGTCAGCCCGCCCGGCGGCGACATGCGGGCCTATTTCAACAGCCTGGAAATCCTGCTGCACCGCGCCGACGACCTCTATCTGCCCGGCCACGGCCCGCCGCTGCCCGAGCCCCGCCGCCTGGTCGTCGAGCTGCTGCATCACCGCCAGGCGCGCGAGCGCGCGATCCAGGACGCACTGGTGGACGGCCCGCCGTCCGACACTTTCACCCTGATGAACACGCTATATTCGCAGGTCGATCCGCGCCTCCGCCGCGCCGCCGAGCGCAACGTGCTGGCGCATCTCCTGAAGCTCGAGCAGGAGGGCCAAGTGTCCCGCGACGGCGAGCTCTGGCGCGCCGCCTAGCGGGAGTGGTCATGCGAATTCATCGGACGGGCCGCTGGGCGCTCGGCGCCGCGGCCGCCCTCGGTCTTGCCGGCGCCGCCGCGCACGCCGCCCAGGGCGAGTGGCTGTCCCTGTGCAGCAAGTGCTTGAGCCCGTCGATCAGCGCGAAATCCGGCATCGGAACCGCGCACGCGACGGCCGAGGCCCGGATCACCCGCCAGGATGCCGAGGATTGGTGCGCCAACTGGTCGCCCGGGGAGAAGAGCTGCGCGCGCGAGCAGCTGGCCTCTGACGAGGCCAAGCGCACTTATCGCGCGACGGCCGACTGCCTCGCCGGGAGGATCACGCCCATCGACGGCCAGACCTATACGCTCGCCGGCAAGTGGACCAGCGACAT
>DATIMU010000087.1:0-2244 GCA_035475015.1 Acetobacteraceae bacterium | reverse complement strand
GTCGATGCCGGTCGGCTGATCCTCCCAATAGGGCAGCAGATGGATGGTCACGATATCGACATGCCGCGCGACCTCGGGGAATTGCCGCCAGAATTCCCACACGTCGGCGTAGGTGACGGGCTGGCGCACGGCGGCGCGCACTTGGTCGATCGCGGCGATCAGCTCGCCCACCGGCAGATCCCGGCGCAGCAGCACCTCGTTGCCGACGATGACGCGCTCGACGGTCTCCGGGTAGCGCTTGGCGAGTGCGATACCACGGGCGATCTCGGCGGCGTTCTTCGCCCGGTCGGCGCCGAGCCAGATGCCCTGCCACACCTTCAGGCCGTGCTTCTCGGCCAGCGCCGCCGCGTCGTAGTCGCCCTCGATCGCCGCATAGGTACGGATGGCGCGGGTGCGCGGCGCGAGGACCGCCATGTCCGCGTCGACCTCGGCAGCACTCGGAAAGCGATCATCGAGCGGCGACTGGCCGGCGCGGAACGGCGCGAAGGAGACCGAGTTGAACCGCGCATCCGGCATCGCGACATCGCCCGCGCGCGGACGGTTCGGCCACCACCAGGCCAGGGTCATGAGCCCGGCCAGCAGGAGGAGGACGGGCAGGAGAACGGGAGAGGGCTGCGACATCGCGGCCGGATACAGACGGCACTTGGCGGCGAAAGCAAGGCGGAGCAAGGTTGGAGCATGAGCATTGACGGGCTGGACGACGCGACGATCCGCCGCATCCTGACCGACACGCGCCGTATCGCCGTGGTCGGCGCCTCGCCGCGCCCGGTGCGCCCGTCCAACGAGGTGCTACACTTCCTGGTGCGGCGCGGCTACGAGGTCACCGGCGTCAACCCGGGGATCGCCGGCCGCCCGCTGCATGGCCGCCCGGTGGTTGGGCGGCTCGAGGAGGCGGCGCCGCTCGACATGGTCGATTTGTTCCGCAACTCGCGCAATGTCGGCCCGGTGGTCGACGGGGCGATCCGGCTCGGCGCCAACACCGTCTGGATGCAGCTCGGCGTGATCGACGAGGACGCGGCGGCGCGGGCGCGGGCGGAGGGCATCACCGTGGTGATGGATCGCTGCCCGGTGATCGAGGTGCGCCGGCTCGGGCTTTGAGGGCTCCGGCTGCGGATGATCGGGATGAGCAATCGCACGCTGCTGTATATCTCGCCGGAGATGCCCCGCCTGACCGGCAGCGGCATGGCGATCCGCTCGGCCTCGCAGATCCTGGTCCTGTCCGAGTTGTTCGACGTCTCGCTCGCGGTGGTCGCGACCGGGGTGAGCGAGGAGGAGGTGTGTGCCGCGATCGCGCCGGAGGTGAAGGCAGTCTGCGCCTCGATCGTGGTCGCGACGACGAACCCGCTGATCGACCGGATACTCGCCCGCGCCGGCTCGGCGCAGGGGCGGGTGATCGTGGAGGGCTTGTCGCCGCTGCCGCTCGGGTACGCCCGCGTGTTCCCCTTGCTCCCGGCACTCGCCGACAAGGTGGCGGCGGCGCATCCCGGGCACCGGTTCGACGTGGTCCAGTGCTTCCGGGGCGTGACGGGGCGGATGCCCGGTCTGCTGCGCAAGCGTGGGGTTTCCTGGGGCCGCGCCGTGCTCGACCTCGACGACTACGAATCCTTCTCGAAATCGCGCTACGTGCGGCAGTTCTCCGCGAATATCGGGCGACAGTTCACGGCCCTCCGCCGGCTGGAGGCATGGAAGCTGCGGCGCCTGGAGGACCGCTTCGTCCCCGCCTTCGACGACGCGCATGTCTGCTCGACCGCCGACCAGGCGATGTTGCGGGCGCGGTTTCCCGCCGTGCGCTGGACCGTGGTGCCCAACGTGGTGCCCCGACCCCCGCCGGCCGCTCGAACGCGGGCAGCGGTGTTCACCTTCCTCTTCGTGGGATCGCTCGACTACAGCCCGAACCGCGACGCGATGCTGTTCTTCACGCGCGAGATCCTGCCGATCCTGCGCCGCTCCGCGCCGGCACCGTTCCGGGTGGTGATCGCCGGGCGCCGCCCCGATGCCGAGATCCAAGCCCTGGCCGAGCTCGACGGGGTGGACGTCGTCGCCGACCCGCCGGCGCTCGCTCCCTATTCCGCCGAGGCCGATGTCGCGATCGTGCCGGTGCGTTCCGGGGCGGGCACCCGCATCAAGATCCTCGAGGCGTTCAGCTTTCGCGTGCCCGTGGTCTCGACCGAACTGGGGGCCGAGGGGCTCGAGCTGAGCGGCGGGACCGATTTGCTGTTCAGCGACAGCGCGGAGGATTTCGCG
>DATIMU010000086.1:0-11750 GCA_035475015.1 Acetobacteraceae bacterium | reverse complement strand
ACGACCGCCGCCTGCTGCACACCCGCGCCGACACAATCCGCTTGCTGCGCGCCGGAGCGTGCGGCGTGATCGTCACCATCTATTACAACCCCGCCTGCGGCACGTCGCGCAACGTTCTGGGCCTGATCCGCGACAGCGGTGAGGAGCCGGTTGTCATCGAGTACCTGAAAAACCCGCCGACCCGCGCCGAGCTGGTCGGCGTGATCGGCCGCATGGGCATCCCGGTGCGCGACGTGCTGCGGCGGAAGGGTACGCCTTACGACGCGCTCGGGCTCGATGACCCCGGGCTCACCGATGATCAACTCATCGACGCCATGATGGCGCACCCTATCCTCATCAATCGCCCGATCGTGGTGACACCGCTCGGCGTCAGGCTGTGCCGCCCATCCGAGACCGTGCGGGAGATCCTGCCGGGCACCGCCGCGTGAGCGACTCGGCGGCTACTGCCGAACGAGAGGCGGCGAAAGTGCCGTCGATGGGCGTGTTCGAGCGCTACCTGACCTTGTGGGTGGCGCTCTGCATCGTCGTCGGCATCGTGCTCGGGCAGGCAGTCCCGCGTGTGTTTCATGTGCTCGGCGAGGCGACGGTCGCGCAGGTCAATCTGCCCGTCGCGGTGCTGGTCTGGCTGATGATCGTGCCGATGCTGCTCAAGATCGACCTCGGCGCGCTGGGGCAGGTGCGCGAGCACTGGCGCGGGATCGCCGCGACCGTGGGCGTCAACTGGCTGGTCAAGCCGTTCTCGATGGCGCTGCTGGCCTGGCTGTTCATTGCGCATGTCTTCCGGCCCTACCTGCCCGAGGGCCAGATCGACAGCTACACCGCCGGACTGATCCTGCTGGCGGCGGCCCCCTGCACGGCGATGGTGTTCGTCTGGTCGAACCTCGTCGGCGGCGAGCCGCATTTCACCCTGAGCCAGGTCGCGCTCAACGACACGATCATGGTGGTGGCCTTCGCGCCGATCGTCGGCCTGCTGCTCGGCCTCTCCTCGATCAGCGTGCCGTGGGACACGCTGATCCTTTCGGTCGTCCTTTATATCGTCGTCCCCGTGATCGTGGCGCAGCTCTGGCGACGGACCCTCCTACGGCACAGCGGGCAGGCTGGCCTCGGCCGCACGTTGCGCGCCATGGCGCCACTCTCGCTCGCGGCCCTGCTGCTGACGCTCGTGCTCCTGTTCGGCCTGCAGGGCGAGCAGATCACCCGCCAGCCCCTCGTCATCGCGCTGCTGGCCGTGCCGATCCTGATCCAGGTCTACTTGAACGCCGGCCTCGCCTACTGGCTCAACCGCCGGCTCGGCGTCGAGTGGTGCGTCGCTGGTCCCTCGGCGCTGATCGGCGCGTCGAACTTCTTCGAGCTCGCGGTGGCGACCGCCATCGCCCTGTTCGGCTTCCAGTCGGGTGCCGCGCTGGCGACCGTGGTGGGCGTGCTGATCGAGGTGCCGGTGATGCTGTCGGTCGTTCACATCGTGCGGCGCTCGCGGCGCTGGTACGAGCGCGCCCTGCCCTGACGCGAATTCAGAGTAGCGCGGCCTCACCCCCCGCGCCCGCGCTCATCTTGCCGAGCTTGCCGAGCAGCGCCGCCACGCCATCTACCCGCTGGTAGAGGCGGCGCACCTCGGGGGCGGCGAAGCCATGCTCGATCGCGGCCTCGATCATCGCCAGCAGCGGCGCCGCCGATCCGGCGACGTCGCAGATCAGCACCGGCTTGTCGTGCAGCCGGAGTTGCCGCCAGGTGATGATCTCGATCGTCTCGTCGAACGTGCCGAGGCCGCCGGGCATCGAGACGAAGGCGTCCGCCAGCTCGAACATACGCGTTTTGCGCACATGCATGGTGTCGGTGACGATGAGTTCCGATACGCTGGGATGCGCAACCTCGCGGCGGGTGAGGAAGTCGGGGATGACGCCGATCACCCGCCCGCCGGCCTTCAGCGCGGCGTCGGCCACGGCGCCCATCAAGCCGACCCGGCCACCGCCGAAGATCAGCGTCTTGCCGGACCGCGCCAGCCCGTCGCCCAGCGCCTCCGCGGCGCGGCGATATACCGGATCGTCCCCGGCATTGGAGCCGCAGAAGACGGCGACGCTCTGGATGTCCGGCATGATGGTCCTTTTCTGGCTGGTCTCAGCTCGCCCATCCTGCACCTGAATGCAGGCGGCAAGGTTAATGCTTCGGGAAAAGCGTCGGGAGGAAGGCCCGGTCCGCGCCCGATCACGGCAGGTTGGCGACGGCGGTGGCGATGCCGGCGGCGATGACGAATACCACGATGGCGCGCAGCGGGCTCGCAAGTCGCGGCGCCCGCATGGCACCCGGCAACCGCTTCTTGCCGGTAATCATCGGCCGCAACAGGTTCTGCTTCTTGAACGTCGCGTAGGCGGCGATCGCGAGCAGGTGCAGGACGATGACGGCGAGGATCAGGTAGAAGTTGAAGGCGTGGACCCGGGAAAGCTCGTCGCTCCATGCCTTGCCAACGTATTTCGCAAGCGGTCCGTTGACCATGTAGTCGTCATCGGTGTTGGCGCACAGCCCAGCCCCGACCTGGACCGCGAGCAGCAGCAGCATCAGCAGCACCATCCAGCCGCCGGCGGCGTTGTGGCCGATCTCGGTGTCCTCCTCGCGGCGGAACATCCGCGACAGATGGACCAACCCGGCGATCGGGCTCTTGAGAAACCGGGAGAAGCGCGCGGTGTCGCTGCCGATGAAGCCCCAGGCGAAGCGGAACAGCAGGGCGGCGAGCATGGTGAAGCCGGACAGCAGGTGAATATGCATCCAGCCTTCCTGGATGCTGACATAGCTCACCACGATGAGGACCACGATCCCCCAGTGGAACAGCCGGATCGGCGCGTCCCAAACCTTCATCGGCAGTCTCAGCCGTTGCATCGCGCGTTCCTTCTGGCCGTCAGGCGCGCGCTTTCTGCCGTGCCTTCGCCCGCCGCGCCAGCCCCGTTTCCAGTGATTGCGGCAGGCGGCGCGCGGCCCTAGGGTCCTCTGGATGATGGAGCAAAGCGTGCCGCCGCGGGGCTGGCGGAGCCAGATCCGCCTGCTCCTGTTGGCCGTGGCCGGGGTGGTGGCGATCAGCGCCGCCGTCGTCCTCGGGCTGCGCGACGGCTCCGACCAGCCGGTGCCGCCCGTCGCGGTCGAGACGCCGCATCCGCCACCCGATGCGACCGCCGGAGCGCCCGCCAAGCCGACCTTCGATATCGTCCGGGTCAACCCGAAAGGCGACGCGGTCATGGCCGGCCACGCGGCGCCCGGCTCGGACATCCGCATCGAGGAGGCGGGGCGGGAGATCGGCCACGCCCAGGCTGACCAGCACGGCGATTGGGTATTCGTTCCCACCGAGCCGCTGCCACCCGGCACGCGCGAGCTCACCTTGACGGCGCGAAGCCCCGACGGCCGCGAGACCAAAAGCGACGGCACGGTGCTGTTGGTGATCCCCGATCACGGCCAGGCCCAGGTTCCCGTGGCAGTGCTGTCCACGCCCGAGGCACCGCCTTCCGTGCTGCAATCGGCCCCTGGCGAGGGCCACGGGCTCGGCCTGGAGGCAGCCGAATACGACGAACACGGGGCACCCCGGCTCGCCGGCCGGGCGCCTCCGGGAGCGGACGTTCGGGTCTATCTCGACGACAAGCCGGTCGGCGACGCGAGGGCGGATGCGCAGGGGCGTTGGGTTTTGAGCCCGAAAGGCGCCCTGCAGCCGGGCGACCACCACGTACGGCTCGACCAGATCGGGTCGGATGGGCGCGTCATCGCCCGCGTGCTTGCCCCGCTGCCCCGTGAGGCTGCCGAAGCGCAGGCATCGGCGGGCGGTCAGATCGTCGTGCAGCCAGGCGAGACCCTCTGGCGGCTGGCGCGCAACGCCTATGGCAGCGGCACGCGCTATACCCTGCTCTACCAGGCCAACCGGGCGAAGATCGAGGACCCGGCGCTGATCTATCCTGGCCAGACCTTCACCGTCCCCGCCATGCGGGGCTCTCGCTGAGGGTCGCTTGCCCGCTTTGGCCGAAGCACGCATAACCGCGCTTCCCCAAGCAGCATTGCCATGTCCGTCGCCGACACGTTCAGACTTGTGCTCGCTCCGCCGCACCCCGCCGGGCGGCCGTTCATCCTGGGCGGCATCGTGGCCTTCGTGCTCGGCCTCGCGTTCGCGGGCTGGCTGCTCTGGCTCGGGCTGCTGTTCACCCTGTTCTGCCTCTATTTCTTCCGCGACCCGGAGCGCGTGCCGCCCGGCCGGGTGGGCACGCTGGTTGCCCCGGCGGACGGCAAGGTGGTCTCGGTGACCCCCGCCGTGCCGCCGCCCGAACTCGGGCTCGGCTCGGTGCCGCGCTGGCGCGTGGCGATCTTTCTCTCGGTCATCGACGTGCATGTGAATCGCGTCCCCGCCGACGGCACCGTGACGCGGATCAGCTACCGGCACGGACGCTTCCTCAACGCCAGTGTGGACAAGGCATCGGACGAGAACGAGCGCAACGCCATCGCCATCCGGCTGCCCGACGGACGGGAAATCGCCGTGGTGCAGATCGCCGGCCTGATCGCCCGCCGCATCCTCTGCGACGTGCGCGAAGGCGACGCGGTGCACGCCGGCTCACGCTTCGGCATGATCCGCTTCGGCAGCCGCACCGATCTCTATCTGCCCGAGGGCGTGCGTCCGCTGGTCGCTGAAGGACAGACGATGGTTGGCGGCGAGACGGTTGTGGCCGAACTGGGCGCGAGCCCGCGGGTGGCGGCGTGAACGAGCCCGGCTCACCGCTCAGGCGGCTGCGCACACCGCTTCGCCGGCGGCGCTCCCGGCCGCGTTACAAGGGGCCATCGTTCAATCGCATCATTCCGAATCTGATGACGCTGCTCGGCCTTTGCGCCGGGCTCACCTCGATGCGGCTGGGACTGGAGGGGCGGTTCGGCGCGGCGGCGGTGGCGATCGTGGTCGCGGCCTGCATCGACGGGCTCGACGGGCGGCTCGCGCGCTTGCTGAAGGCGGTGACGCGTTTCGGCGCGGAATTCGACAGCCTGACCGACTTCCTGTGCTTCGGCATCGCACCCGCTTTCATCATCTATCTCTGGTCGCTGGAGCGGGCCGGCGGCTTCGGGTTCATCCCCTGCCTGATCTTCGCCGTGTGCATGGCGCTGCGGCTGGCGCGCTTCAATGCGTCGCTCGATAGCGCGCCGAAGCCGGCCTACGCCTACAATTTCTTCACCGGCGTCCCGGCACCCGCCGGCGCCGGCCTCGCGCTGTTCCCGCTGTTCCTCGGGCTGGAGGCAAAGGAGTCAGGCTGGGACTGGCTGCTGACGGTGGCGCATTCGGAGCTGTTCAACGCGCTGATGCTCGCCGGTACCGCCGTGCTGCTGGTTTCCACATTGCCGGTGTGGAGCTTCAAGAACTTCAAGGTGCGGGCCGAGTATGTGCTGCCGATGATGCTCGGCACCGGCCTGTTCGCCGCCCTGCTGGTGGCCGACCCGTGGGCCGCGCTGGCCGCCGCCGGACTGATCTATCTCGGGATGCTGCCGTTCAGCGTCCGCAGCTTCCGCCGCCTGCGCCGCGAGGCCGAGGGGCCGGACGAGATCGAGTAGCTGGAGCCAGACCCGGCCCCAGTTGCTCGGAAGGCCCCTAGTACGTCACCACCGTGCGGATCGACTCGCCCCGCCGCAGCAGTTCAAACCCCTCATTGATCTGCTCGAACGGCAGGACGTGGGTGATGAGGTCGTCGATATTGATGCGGCCGTCCATGTACCAATCGACGATGCGCGGCACGTCGGTCCGTCCGCGCGCGCCGCCGAACGCGGTGCCCATCCAGACGCGGCCGGTGACGAGCTGGAACGGACGGGTCGCGATCTCCTGCCCGGAGCCGGCGACGCCGATGACGATGGATTTGCCCCAACCGCGATGCGCACATTCCAGCGCCTGGCGCATCACGTTCACATTGCCGATGCATTCGAACGAGTAATCCGCGCCACCTTTCGTCAGATTGACGAGATAGGGCACTAGGTCGCCCTCGACGTCGCGCGGATTGACGAAATGCGTCATGCCGAACTTTTCCGCCGCTGCTTTGCGTGCGGGGTTGAGGTCGACGCCGACGATCTGCTCGGCACCCACCATGCGCAGGCCCTGGATCACGTTGAGCCCGATCCCGCCCAGCCCGAACACCACCGCGCGGCAGCCGGCCTCCGCCTTCGCCGTGTTGATGACCGCGCCGATGCCAGTGGTCACGCCGCAGCCGATGTAGCAAACCTTCTCGAACGGCGCGTCCTCGCGGATCTTCGCGAGCGCGATCTCCGGCAGCACGGTGAAGTTCGAGAACGTCGATGTGCCCATGTAGTGAAAGACCGGCTCGCCGCCCGCCGAGAAGCGGCTGGTGCCGTCCGGCATCACGCCCTTGCCCTGGGTGGCGCGGATCGCCACGCACAGATTCGTCTTGCGCGACAGGCAGTATTCGCACTGGCGACACTCGGGCGTGTAGAGCGGGATGACGTGGTCGCCCTTCTTCAGCGTGGTCACGCCCGGGCCGACATCCACGACCACGCCGGCGCCCTCATGGCCCAGGATGGCGGGGAACAGCCCTTCCGGGTCGGCACCGGACAACGTGTATTCGTCGGTGTGGCAGATGCCCGTGGCCTTGATCTCGACCAGCACCTCGCCGGCGCGCGGGCCGTCGAGATCGACGGTCTCCAGGCTGAGCTTGTCACCGGCCTTGCGAGCGACAGCGGCGCGGGTCTTCATCGTCTCTCCTCCCTGGAATGCGCGGCCGGATGGTGACGGTCGCGGCGTCATGGATCAAGAGCGCGTCGTCGGGCCTCAGCGGCAATCGACGAGGTCGGCGTCGCGAATCTCGAAACTCGTATCCCGCTTCAGATCGACGCCGCGCTTCACGCAGGTGTGATCCTTCCGGTCCTGCAGCTTGACATCGAAAACTCCGCGCGAGATTCCGGTAAGGGGGAGCCGCTCGGACGTCTCGAGGCTCTTGTCCTTGTCGTTGAGCGCCTGATTGGCGCCCCAGTTGTCGGTTCCGGCCGGCGCCAAGAACAGCCCCGTGAACTCGGTCGAGGTGGTGAGATTATAGGCAAAGAAGCGATCCGCCGCCGCCGCGCCGCTCCCGGCGGAGACGCACGATGCGAGCAGCAGGAGTATCATTATGGGCCTCGACTTGGAGCAGGGCATGAAATCACTCCTACTTGGCCTCTGCCTACTCACGGCCTTGCCGACCCGGCCGGACGCGGCAACGGCGATGGGCGACGAGGGATATCCCACCGCCACTCGCGCCGAGTACGTGTTCGCGTGCATGGCGACCAATGGGGGAACGCCGGAGGCGCTGCGGCGCTGTTCGTGCGCGATCGACGTGATCGCATCGGTGCTGCCTTTCGAGAGCTATGAGCGGGCTGAGACCGTGCTGCGGATGCGCCGCTCGGCCGGCGGCTATCTTGGCCAGGAGTTTCGCACCGGCATGTCGAACACCATCGTAACCGGGCTGGAGGAGGCGCAGGCGGAGGCCGAAGTGCGCTGCTTCTAGCGCCACCCCGAAAACTATGCCGGTGTCGCGGGCCACTGATCCTTGAACACGTTGCCCTCGTTGTCCTCGGCCTCCGCGCGAAACAGGGTTGCCCCGTTTGGCTGGTAGTCGAAGCGGAATTCCGGGTTCTCGGCGATCGAGATGCCGCTCTCGATCGCGAGCAGCGGATCGTCGCCCTGCCACAGACGCACCGACTTGATGAAATGCGCGGGCACATAGAGCCGCGTGAGCTGATCCATCTGCATCCCGGAATAGTTCGGATGCCGGATCATAATCTGAGCCTCGCGCAATCCGGAGGCCGCGTCCGGTGCCGGTGGGAAGCGGCGAAAGCGCATCGTGCCGGGGGGGATCGCGCCAGCCGACTGCTTGGCGGCCGGCGCCGAGCACCCGCCGGCCGCCTTGACGAACCGTTGGGCCACGTAGAGCTGGCCGTCGCTGAGCTCGGCCACGGCGTGAACGTTGGTGTAAGAGTCGATGCGGACTCGCGTCGAGATGGTCCGAATCCCGCTGCCCGCGCCCGGCGACCAGGCGGCCGCGAGCGGCGACGGGTTCTGGTCGATCACGCAGGTGATGCGACGAACCTGCCGCTTGTCGTTGGCGCCCAGCGTGAGGCGAAAGGAGACCGGCACGAGGGCGGCGTCCTCCGCGCGATACGGCGCGTCGATGGCGACGACGGCGCTACCGTCCCGGAGCGGCCGGTCGTCGAAGATCTGCGCGGCCAGCGACGGCCAGGGGTCCTCGGCGGCCGGAGCCTGCGCCATCGCGCGACCGCAGAGGGCGGCCGACGCCAGCCCGGCGAGCATGGTTCGGCGCGGCAGATGGTCCGTACGGCCTTCCGGGAGCTTCATGGCCATTCCCTTTCCAGCTAAGGCAGGCGATGCGTTCTGTCCCTTGCCGATCCTGTGTCGCAATATATTCCCTACCCGAGCACGAGGGTAGTCTGGACGGGGCGGACCGCAAGGTCGTAGTCTGGCGTTGGATCGCGGCGCGCAAGCCCGCGCTCCAGCTCGCAACGAGAAGAAATTCAGGAGACTCCATCATGGCCTGGACGCGCCCGACGCTCCGCGAAATCTGCATCGGCATGGAGATCAACGGCTATCTGGCCGGAAAACTCTAACCGGTCTGACCCTGCTCTTCGCGGATGGTTGACCGAGCCGGGGCACTGACGGCGCTGGTGCTCGGCTCGGCGGCGGGCGGCGGTTTCCCGCAGTGGAATTGCGGGTGCCGCCTTTGCGCGCTGGCAAGGGCGGGGGATTCGAGGGTTCGCTCCGCGACCCAGGCAAGCGTGGCTGTCAGCGGGGATGGCCAATCGTGGGTCCTCGTGGGTGCCTCGCCGGATCTGCGCGAGCAAATCTTGCGGACGCCCGAGTTGCGACCTCAAGGCGGCCCACGGGCCTCCCCGATCGCCGGCGTCGTTCTGATCGGCGCGGACGTCGATGCGCTCGCCGGTCTGTTGGTGCTGCGCGAGCGGCAGAGGTTGGATGTGTTCGCGCCCCGCCCGATCCTGGACCTGCTCGTCGCCAACCAGATCTTCGACGTGCTCGACCCGGCGCTGGTGCGACGGATCGAGGCGGTGCCGCTCGAACCGATGCCCTGTGGCGGCGGCGTGACCCTGACGATGCTGCCGATGCCGGGCAAGATTCCGCTGTATCGCGAGGATCGGGCCGCCACCCAGCCGGAGGCCGGGCCGACCTACGCGGCCAAGCTGGAGGCCAACGGCCGCAGCATCATCGTCGCCCCCGCCTGCGCGGAGATCACCGAGGACGTGCGGGCGCGGCTGGGGGCTGACGTGATCTTCTTCGACGGCACGCTGTTCACCGACGACGAGATGATCGCGGCCGGCCTTGGAGAAAAGACCGGCCGCCGGATGGGCCATGTTCCGATCAGCGGACCGGGCGGGACGCTGGACCGGCTCGGCGACCTGCCGGGGCGGCGCATCTTCCTGCACATCAACAACACCAATCCGATCCTGCTCGCCGGCTCGCCCGAGCGATCGGCCGTCGAGGCCGCCGGCTTCGAGGTCGCCTATGACGGGATGGAGGTTCGGCTGTGACCGAGATGATGAGCAGCGCGGAGTTGGAGGAACGGCTGCGCGAACTCGGCGCGCGGCGCTATCACAGCCTGCATCCCTTCCATCGGCTGCTGCACGGCGGCGAATGCAGCAAGGGCCAGGTCCAGGCATGGGCGCTCAACCGCTACTATTACCAGGCGATGATCCCGCTCAAGGACGCCTCGCTGATCGGGCGCTGCGAGGACCCGGCGCTGCGCCGCGAGTGGCGCAAGCGGCTCGATGACCAGGACGGCGACGACAGCCGCCCGGGCGGGCTTGAGCGCTGGCTGCGGTTGACCGACGGGCTCGGTCTCGACCGGGAGGCCGTCACCTCGACACGGCTGCTGCTGCCCGCGACCCGGTTCGCGGTTCAAGCCTATGTGCATTTCGTCCGCGAACGCAGCCTGCTGGAAGCGGTCGCCTCCTGCCTGACCGAGCTGTTCTCGCCGCAGATCATCACCGAGCGGATGTCGGGGATGCTGTCGCATTACGATTACATCACCCCGGACATCCTGCTGTATTTCGACAAGCGCCCGCCGCAGGCCGAGCGTGACGCCAGTTTCGCGCTCGAATGGGTAAAGCGCGAGGCGCGCACGCCGGAGCAGCAGCAGGCGGTGATCGACACCCTCGCCTTCAAGTGCGACGTGCTGTGGTGCATGTTGGACGCGCTGCACCACGCCTACGTCACGCCCGGGCTGATCCCACCCGGCGCCTTCGTCCCGGAGGCCGCCGATGCCTGACCTGCCCGACCGCCCGCGCCTCGCCCCCGGTGTCCGGCTGCATTTCGACAAAACCAGAAATGCATGGGTGCTGCTCGGCCCGGAGCGGGTGATCGAGGCCGAGGGGCCGGCGCACGAAATCCTTCGGCGATGCGACGGCAGCCGCACCACGGGCCAGATCGTCGACGAGCTCGCGGTGCTCTACACCGCCGACCGCTCGGTCATCGCGGGCGACGTGAACGACATGCTAGCCGATCTGGTCGCTAAGCGGCTGGTGGTCGCCTGAGATGGCGCGGGCTTCACCCCCGCTCGGCCTGCTCGCCGAACTCACCCATCGCTGCCCCCTCGCCTGCCCGTATTGCTCGAACCCGCTGGCGCTCGAAGGCCGCGCCGACGAGTTGGATGCCGCCGACTGGGCGCGCGTGTTCCGCGAGGCCGCCGAAATGGGCGTGCTGCAGGTGCACCTCTCCGGCGGCGAGCCGGCCTCCCGGCGCGACCTCGTGGAGATCGCCGCCTCGGCGCACGAGGCGGGGCTCTACACCAACCTCATCACGTCGGCGATCGGGCTGGACACGCCCCGGCTGGAGCGGCTGGCCGCCGACGGGCTCGACCATGTGCAGCTCTCCATCCAGGATGTGGACGCCGCATCGTCCGACCGGATCGCCGGCTATCGGGGGGCTCACGCGCGCAAGCTGGAGTTTGCCGGGCGGGTGGTCGGGCTCGGGATGGCCCTCACCGTCAACACGGTGATCCACCGCGCCAACATCGAGCGGGTCGTCGCCATCGTGGAACTGGCGGCGGGGCTCGGGGCAGGCCGGGTGGAGGTGGCGCACACCCAGTATCACGGCTGGGCGCTGCGCAATCGCGACGCGCTGATGCCGACGCGCGAGCAGGTTCGGCGGGCAATGGACGAGGTCGAGCAGATCCGGCCGCGCTACGCCGGCCGGTTGGCGATCGACCTCGTGGTGCCGGACTACTACGCCCGATTGCCGAAACCCTGCATGGGCGGCTGGGCGCGCCGATCACTGAACGTCACGCCGTCAGGCCGCGTACTGCCCTGCCACGCCGCCGAGACGATCCCTGGCCTCGAGTTCTGGTCGGTGCGCGATCATGGGTTGGCGGAGATCTGGGCGGCCTCGCCGGCCTTCCAGGCGTTCCGGGGAACCGATTGGATGCCGGAACCCTGCCGCTCCTGCGATCGGCGCGAGATCGACTTTGGCGGCTGCCGCTGCCAGGCCCTCGCGATCACCGGCGACGCCGCCGCGACCGACCCGGCCTGCGCGCTATCGCCGCACCACGCGCTCATGCTGGAGCTGGCCGACCAGGGTTCCACCGGGTCGCCGCTGCGATACGCCTATCGCGGCCGCGCCCCGGCGCACGACGCTATTCCCACTCCAACTCGCTGAACGCCGTGGTGGCGTTGCGCGGGTTGTAATCGTCGAACAACGCCCAGCGCCCGCGCTCCGACTGCGCGATCTCCGGCACCGC
>DATIMU010000085.1:0-2729 GCA_035475015.1 Acetobacteraceae bacterium | reverse complement strand
GGACAATCTTTGCCACGCGGCAAAGGGTACTCGCATGGACCTCGACTTCACGGAAGACGAAATCCACCGCTACTCGCGGCACATCCTGCTCGGCGAGGTGGGCGGCACCGGGCAGGCGAAGCTGAAGGCGGCGCGGGTGCTCGTGGTCGGCGCGGGCGGGCTCGGCAGCCCCGTGCTGCTCTACCTCGCCGCGGCTGGGGTCGGCACGATCGGCCTGATCGACGACGATCATGTCGAGCTCTCCAATCTGCAACGCCAGATCGCTCACACCACCGACCGGCTCGGCGTCGCCAAGACACGCTCGGCGGCGGCGGCGGCGGCGGCGATCAATCCCGGCGTGCGGATCGAGACACATGAGCACCGGCTCACCGCCGACAACGCCCTCCGGCTGATCGAGCGATACGACATCGTGTGCGACGGCACCGACAATTTTCCCACGCGCTTCCTGGTCGCCGATGCCTGCGTGCTGGCCCGCCGCACGCTGGTCTCGGCCGCCGTGCTGCGCTTCGAGGGCCAGCTCTCGACGTTCAAGCCGCACGAGGGCGCCGAAGCACCCTGCTACCGCTGCCTCTACCCAGAAGCGCCGCCGCCCGGCCTGGTGCCGAGTTGCAGCGAGGCCGGCGTGCTCGGCGCGGTGACGGGCGTGATGGGCACCTTGCAAGCGACCGAGGCCCTGAAGGAGATCATGGGCATCGGTGACAGCCTCTCCGGCCGGCTGCTGATCTGGGACGCGCTCGCTGCCCGCTTCCAGACCATCCGCCTCCGCAAGGACCCGCATTGTCCCCTATGCGGGCCGGACGCGACCATCACCGACCTGTCGCAGCACGCGGCTATCGCGGAGCCGGCTTGTGCCGTCTGAGCCCCTGGGCATTCTCCTGCTTTCGGGCGCGCATGATCGGGCGCACTACGCCTTCGTGCTCGCCACCGGTGCCGCGGCGCTCGGTCGGCGCGTGGTGCTGTTCGCGACCAACGGCGGCTGCCGGGCGCTGCTGGCCGATTGGTCGAGCCTCGCGGACTCAGCGCGTGACGCGGTGGTGCGCCATCGCGGCGTCGCCGGGATTGGCGAGCTGCGCGAGGTGGCGCTGGAGCTCGGCATCCGCATGATCGCCTGCGAGGCCGGGCTGCGCGCCGAGGCGCTGTCGGACGCCAAGCTGATGGCGGGCGTCGAGGTGGCCGGGGTCGCGACATTTCTCGCCGAGACGGCCGGCGGGCAGCTCATCGGCATCTGATCGCGCGCATTGCCAAGACTTACCTTGACGCGATTCGCGTTGTGTTGGCACGCATGGACCATGCCCGCTGCGCGCATATTTCTCCTGTCATTGGGCCTCCTGTTGCTCGTCGCCCCCGGCGCGTTCGCCGAGCAGCCCACGCCAGCCACGCCGCCATCGGGCACCCTGAAGCTGCCGCCGAAGAAGGCCACGTCCGAGCCGCCGCACACGGCCCCCAAGGCGGCGCCCGTCGCCCCGGTGCACAAGGCGGGCGAGCGCGGCCATCCGCCGGCGGCAGGACAGAAGCCGACGCCGGTGGTCAGCCCGAAAAGCACCCCGGCCAAGCACCCGCCGCACGGCAAGCCGCCACCCGCCGCCGCGGCCGTCGTCCCCGCCCCCGCGCCGCCGGCGGCGGAGACCAAGCCCGCCGCCCCCGCCGGGCCGCCCAAGGGCACTGCGACCGGCCTGCCGCTGCCGCGCTTCGCCGCGCTGCGCTCCGACGAAGTTAATCTCCGCAGCGGGCCGGGCACGCGCTACCCGATCCAGTGGGTCTACAAGCGGCGCGATCTGCCGGTGGAGATCGAGCGCGAGTTCGAGGTCTGGCGGCTGATCGAGGACCCCGAGGGGGTCAAGGGCTGGGTGCACCAGGCGACGCTCACCGGGCGCCGCAGCTTCGTCGTGACCGGGTCGGAGCAGGTTCTGCGGCGCGAGCCTAAGGACGAATCGGCGGCGGTGGCGAAGCTCAAGCCCGGCGTGGTCGGGCGCATTCGGACGTGTCAGGCCGGTGCCGCGTGGTGCCAGATGCAGGTCGGCGACTATCGCGGCTGGCTGAAACGCGGCGAGTTCTGGGGCACCTATGCCGGCGAGGCGGTGAACCCGTAGCTTACGCCCCACCGATCAAGCCGAGCGCCACCAATTCCGCCCGCAGCACTTTCGGCGCGGTGAAGTGGATGCCGTACAGGCCGAGCGCGACGGCGGCTTCGACATTGCGCGCATTGTCGTCGACATAGACGAGTTCTTCCGGTCGCAGCGCGTAACGCTGCATCAGCACTCGATAGATGCGCGGGTCCGGCTTGACCAGCCGCTCCTCGCCGGAGACGACGATGCCGTCGAACCATGAGAGAAAATCGAACCGGGCGCGGCCGATCGGGAAGGTCTCGTGCGACCAGTTGGTCAGCCCATAGAGCGGCCTGCCCGCTTCCTTCAACTCACGAAGGATATCGACGGCGCCCTCGATCGGGCCGCCCAGCGTTTCCTCCCAGCGCAGATGATAGGCGTCGATCCGCTCCGCCTCGGCCGGGTGCTCGGCCTTGAGCAGCGCGGTGGCCTCCGCCCAGCCGCGCCCGGCGTCCTGGCCGGCATTCCACTCCGACGTGCAGATCTCCGCGAGGAACCGCTCCATCGCCTCTGGGTCTCCCGGGAACAGCTTGCGGTAGAGATGGCGCGGGTCCCAATCGACCAGGACCCCGCCAATGTCGAACACGACCGTCGTCCGTTGCGGCAATGACATGGCGGGCTCTC